>NZ_BAAGGY010000013.1:46692-102186 GCF_054658635.1 Agathobaculum sp. TL06 | reverse complement strand
AGACGCTGTACTGCTGCGGCATCGCGTGCTCCAGCCAGGGGACGAAGACAAAGAGCGGCAACTACCTGATCGACCTGCTGCTGGCGAACGTATGCAAGCAGAACGTGACGCGGTTCCCGTACGAGATTGCACGTCTGGCGCAGGACCTTGCGGGCGGCATCATGGTAACGCAGCCGAGCGAGGCGGATTACCGGAACCCGGCGACGCACGACTACATCGAGAAGTACCTCAAGGGTGTGGCAGGCGTGCCGACCGAGGACCGCATGCGCGTGCTGCGGCTGATCGAGAACATGACGATGGGTACGGCCGCGGTTGGCTACCTGCCCGAGTCCATGCACGGCGCGGGCTCCCCGCAGGCCCAGCGCATCATGATCGCCCGCCAGTCCAACCTCGAAATGAAAAAAGAACTCGCCAAGAACATCGCGCGCATCAAGTAACTTGAAATGGGGCTGATATAGGAGAAGGGGGATCCCGTGAAAAGATACATGTTGATAACAGTGTTTCTTGCTGTGGTTTTATGATACAGGCGTCTAACAGGATACTCCTATATCAGTATCTGCTATCGTAACAGATATCAGATTTCAGAGGAGGGTAAATATGTTAATGGTATTTGGTATATTTTTAATTTGCACATTAGCGGTTGCGGCTGTAGGATATGTCAAATCTAAAAACGGAAATAAAAGCACGACAGATGGCTACTTTTTGGCAGGCCGCGGTCTGTCCAGCATTGTCATTGCGACATCGATGCTTTTGGCCTGTCTGTCCACAGAACAAATATCAGGGCAGGCCGGTATTGCGTTTATGAGCAATATGAGCGGAGCAGTTTGCTGGGAAGTAGGTTGTATTATTGGTATTATAGCAATGGCCCTGTTCTTTGCGCCGCGCTATTTGAAACGCGGTGTTGCTACTATGCCTGAATTTTTAGGGAAATCCTACGATAAGCAAACGCAAACTCTGGTATCTATTTTGCTGATGGCATCTTATGTGGCAACTGCGATTCCTACGGTGCTTTATTCCGGCGCAATTGTGTTTAATGGGATCTTTGATATCAGTGGCTTGCTGAATATTTCAGACTTCGCTGCAATTGCCCTGATTTGTGCGGCTATCGGCATCATCGGATTGATTTACACTGTGTTTGGTGGATTGCGCATGGTAGCCTTTACAGACACCGCTTATGGAGTGCTGCTGCTTTTAGGCTGTGTTTCCGTACCGTTTTTTGCATTGTATCAATTGGGAGACGGAAGTCTGGGAGAAGGATTGGGTACGCTGATGGCAAGTGTTCCGCACGAAAAACTCAGTGCGATTTCTTCAGTCGACGCAAGCGCCCCGGAATTCCCGTGGCCTACAATTTTGCTGGGTGTAGCAACCATGTGGTTTTACTATTGGTGTACCAGTCAAATGATCATTCAAAAGACTTTTGCCGCAAAGTCATTGAAAGAAGCGCAAAAGGGGATTTTGACCTGTGCAGCGTTCAAGTTGGCAGGACCATTGTATCTTGGTGGGTGCGGTATTTTGGCGTATGCACTGTTTGTCGGTACAGAGACATTTGATAAAATAGTCAGTTCCAATGGTGATCTCGCGTATACCATGTTGATTCAAAGTGTGATCCCAAAACCGATTCTCGGTTTTGTATGTGCGGCTGTTTTTGGTGCAGTACTCAGTTCCTTCAACGGTGCAGTAAATGCAACCAGTACGCTTTTTTCACTTGATGTTTATAAGCAGTATTTAAAACCGGAAGCCACAGATCAGCAGGTAGTGCGTGTTGGACATATTTTCGGATTTGTTCTGGCTGCTGTTGCCGTTTGCATTGCACCATTTATCATGTTTGCATCGGGCGGCTTGTACAACTTAATGCTTGATTTGACGGGCTTTATCAATGCGCCGATTTTGGCCGCTGTAGTGTTTGCGATGATTTTTAAAAAATGCCCGCCAATTGCAGTAAAAGCTGTGATCCCTTTTCACGTTGTGATGTATGCGCTGCTGATGTACATTGTTAAAGTGCCGATTCACAGTAATTATACGATTGGCATTATGTTCTGGATTGATGTTTTGGTCATGTTCCTCATTATGAAGTGGAAGCCTCGGGAGAATTTTCAGGTGGAAGAGGATAATGTGGTAGATATAACGCCGTGGAAGCATGCGAAACTGATGGCGTTCATTTTGTGTTGCTGTGTTGCTGCCTATTATATTGTGTTCTCACCTCTTGTCTTGGCGAAATGATTTGATCGTATTATTAAATTAATAAAGGAAACGAAACAAGCGCCCGCAAAATCTTAAAGATTTTGCGGGCGCTGTTTTTATTCAAATTTTTGAACATTAGCAATAGGGTGGACTGCAATAGAATACACCAAAAAATTTCTGCTTTTTAATATGAGATCGCTGGAATCATTTTATGAATCAAAGGGATATCATTTCTTATATAAATTTGTAAAATATACACAAGAAATAAATGAAAATTTGTGCAAAAAAATTAACCAAGAACGGACGGTTCAACAGCCTATAACAATGTAAATTCCACAGTCAGTGGCAGTAAGGTGGTGAGTGTAATGCTTACATCGCTTACGCCACAGGATGTTATTGTGAAACGCTTTGTCAGCTATTGCTGGAAAGCAATTGAAAATCAGACAAGTGAAGTGTACCGGTTTTTGCGAAAAGATTCGTTATGCCGTATTCCAGGTGCGCTGTTTTTTGAGGCCATTCCACAACCAGCAAATGTGATACACCTGATAGACACAGAATTTATAATTGGGGATATTTGCGTACCTGTTTATGACAGCGATCTTGCTGACGCATTAAAGCAGCTTTCGATAGCACAGAGAGATTATCTTGCGTTCTTATTTTATACAGCAAACCGATCAGGAGATAGCTTCAAGTATGAGCCTGACCAGAGAAAAAGTAAACTACCAGAAAAAGAAAGCGATAAAACAACTCCGAGAGTGGTTTGTGGGGGCAAAAGTGTGAAGAGTAAGGTAAAAGAGAAAAGAATTCTAAGCTATGATACGGTCCAAAAAGCTGTACATGGAGAGGAACAGGCAATGCTTCAGGTTGTACATTTCTTTCAGCCGATAATCCATTCGAAAGCCTTACGCCCGTGTATTGATGAACAGGGTAACTATACATTTTACGTTGACCCGTTTGTCAAGAGGCATATTGAGAACGGACTTTTAAGGGCGATTTTGGATTATCAAAAGCACTGGAACAAATAATCGCTTTTTTCATCGGCTTCCCCATGGGGATTTATAAAATGCTTATGGGGAAGCCGATGAAAGGCGGCTGCAGTGAACCTTGACAAGTGAAGAGTATGGGTGCGCTCCTATGAAGCAAGCGCCGGAGAGCCCAGAGCCGTTAGTCGATAAGGGAAGATGGGCAGCGACCGCAAACGGCTGTAATATTTGCGGACATATGGATATGTCAAATCCAGAACTAAAACGGAGATAAAGCAAAATCTGTTTGGTGAAAATTGAAATTGGGCAGTCGC
This sequence comes from Agathobaculum sp. TL06, assembly GCF_054658635.1. Lineage (NCBI taxonomy): Bacteria > Bacillati > Bacillota > Clostridia > Eubacteriales > Butyricicoccaceae > Agathobaculum > Agathobaculum sp. TL06. The sequence goes on along the minus strand of NZ_BAAGGY010000013.1, from coordinate 98,708 downwards.
AGATAAGCAATAAATTTTTCTGTGACTGCCCAACAAATATGTATTGTCATATTATATACACAATTTTTGTGGAAAAGGAGTAAAGAATGGAAGAGAAGGTGCCAATTTATCTGAAAATGACATTGACTATAAAAGAAGCAGCCGAATATAGCAATATAGGCATAAATAAAATTGAGAGCCTGTTACGTATGCCCGATTGTCCGTTTGCCCTTTATGTCGGAACTAAGCGATTGGTAAAACGCATTGAATTTGAAGAGTTTATTAGAAAGAAGCTTGTGATATGATGCTACAGACTATTGAGGAACGAAATTCATTGTGCTATAATCAATTACATTGCATTGGATCTTTTTCTCGGCATAGGGAAGGAGATCAATAATGGGAAAAAATCTTAAAGGAAAAGAATGCGGCAAAGGAATTTGCCAAAGAAAGGATGGTCTGTATTGTGCGAGATTTGTAGATAAACAAGGGAAGCGTCATGAAAAATATTTCAAGACACTTCCGGAGGCTCGTAACTGGATAGCGGATGCGAGATATACAGATAGGCATGATATTTTTACGCCTTCAGATATGACAGTGGATGCATGGTTTGAATATTGGATCGAGCATATCGTTTGCGATTTAGCGCCCAATACTCAAAGAAATTATCGTGAAAGATATACCCGCGATATCCAACCGCTTATCGGAGGAATGTTACTGAAAAATGTTAAACCGCTGCACTGCAAAATGGTGTTAAATCGTATGGAGGATCATTATGCTGGCGGAACGATCCGTCAGACGTATATTGCAATGGGGACAATGTTTAAATCTGCCCTGATGAACGATCTGATTGCAAAACACCCTATGGACGGCGTAAGATTCACTAAGCCGGTTCGCGCAGTTAACGATATAAAATTTCTAACTGTCGAGGAACAGAAGAAGTTTTTGGATGTGGCAAAACGTTCCCATAACTATTTCCAGTACGCTTTGTTGCTGGAAACTGGTCTCCGAACAGGAGAATTGATCGGATTGACTTGGGACGTGATCGATTGGGAGAGGCGGACGTTAACGGTCAATAAAACCTTGGAATTTCGCCATAAGCAGCAAAACTGGCGTGCAGGACCGCCAAAGACAAAGCAAAGTTACCGTACGATCCCGCTGACAAAACATGCTTATGAAATTCTGCGGTCAGTTGAAAACGCTCGGCACTGTTGCAAGCAATCTGATTCACTGGATCAGGTGCTAACTTATGTAGATCGCCGCACAGGGCGTCAAGAGAGCTTTTCGATGCGTGATCTCGTATTTATCAATTGGCGGACGGGAAAGCCGGCGAAGAACAGCTCTTATGACACACATCTGTATAAGTTATGCGATGAAGCGGGAATTAAAAGGTTTTGTATGCATGCGTTACGCCATACTTATGCTACAAGAGCGATTGAGAGCGGAATGCAGCCCAAAATATTACAGCAGTTGTTAGGCCACGCAAGTATTAAGACAACGATGGATCGGTACGTTCATGTAACGGATGATTCTTTGGTTAACGGTGTACAACAGTTCGAGGCGAACCGAGCCATATAGTGCCAATAAAAAATGGTGTAGAAATGGTGTAAATGCTTTTATAGAATGCTGAAAAACCCAGTAAATAAAGGAGATATGAAGAATTATGAAATTAGGTATTGTCGGGCTTCCGAATGTCGGGAAATCGACTTTGTTCAATGCAATCACGCAGGCGGGCGCGGAGAGCGCGAACTACCCGTTCTGCACCATCGACCCCAACGTGGGCATGGTGGCCGTGCCGGACGAGCGCCTGCAGCCGCTGACCGACCTGTACCACGCGAAAAAAACCACCCCTGCGGTGGTGGAGTTTGTGGATATCGCGGGCCTGGTGCGCGGCGCGAGCAAGGGCGAGGGACTGGGCAACAAGTTCCTGTCCCACATCCGCGAGGTGGACGCGATCGTCCACGTCGTCCGCTGCTTTGACAATGAGAACATCGTCCACGTCGAAGGCTCGGTCGATCCCGCGCGCGACATCGAAACCATCAACCTCGAGCTGATTCTGGCGGATATCGAGCATCTGGAGCGCCGCCTGGAGCGCACCCGCAAGGCTGCCAAGGCGGACAAAAAGCTGAATCGGGATGTGGAAATCCTCGAGGCGCTCAAGGCGCATCTGGAGGAGGGCAGGACCGCGCGCACGTTCGAGGGCTTTGGCGAGGACGAGGACGTTGACCGCGTGGTGAACGAGAGCGACCTTCTTTCCGCGAAAAAGGTGATTTACGCCGCCAATATGGACGAGGCGGGCTTTACCAGCGACGCGGCCGAGAACGAGCGGTTGAAGGCAGTGCAGGCGATCGCGGACGCGGAGGGCGCGATGGTGCTGCCGATTTGCGCCAAGCTGGAGGAGGATATCGCGGGCATGGACGCGGAGGAGAAAGAGATGTTCCTTTCCGAGCTGGGCCTGCACGAATCCGGTCTGGACCGCCTGATCCGCGTGTGCTACGACCTGCTCGGCCTGATGAGCTACCTGACCGCGGGTGAGCAGGAGGTGCGCGCCTGGACGATTGAAAAAGGTACCAAGGCGCCGCAGGCCGCCGGAAAGATCCATTCGGATTTTGAACGCGGCTTTATCCGCGCCGAGGTGATCGGCTATCAGGACCTGATCGAGCTTGGGTCGCTGGCGGCGGCCCGCGAAAAGGGCCTTGTCCGCTCGGAGGGCAAGGAATATGTGATGCAGGATGGGGACGTCGTCCTGTTCCGCTTCAACGTATAAAGGGAGTTTTGCTCAAAAAGCGCCGTGGAAAACGGCGCTTTTTTGTATTTATGGGCAGATTTGTTTACTTCTTGTGATTAAATTGTGAATTTAACCGAATTGTTATTGCATATCCCACGGGCTCTGTATATAATGAGGATGGTATAGACCGTCGAAAAATGGCGAGCGGTGTGCTTGCCGTTTTATTTTGTATGATATTTTTCATTGACGCATATATAAAGACAGCGAAACAGGGGAAGATCATGTTGGAAAACCGGATCAATAAAACAAAGAAAGGGGCGCATATGGTGAAGCGTACGGCGAAGAACGCCGCGCCGAAAGCGGAAAAGAAAACGGTCCGCGTGCCGCTCGCCCTGAAGATAGCCGGCGGCGTGGCGGCCGCGCTGCTGGTCCTGCTCTGCGGGTTCACCTACCTTTACCCGAATGTGTTCCCAGGGGTGACGGTCGGGCCGATCGCGGTTAGCGGGATGAGCCGGAGCGCTGCCGCGGCGCAGATCGAAAAACAGAGCGCGCCGCTGTATGAGGACGCGGATGTTTCCGTCACAATCTATGAGCAGACCTACCGTATTCCGGTGCGCGACGTGCTGGAAAACGTGGACGCGGCCCAGTCCGCGGAGAACGCCTACGCGGTCGGGCGCACGGGCAACCCGCTGGCCCGCATGTGGGATGTGGTCACGGCGGTTTTCGGCAGGGGCGAGGCGCAGTTGGCCGCCACCGTGGATGAGGAGGGGCTGAAAAAGGCCCTGTCCGACATCGCCGCGGAGGCGTTGACCGAGCCGGTAGAACCCACCTGGGACATTGGCACGGATACCATGACCATCCATGCCGGCAAGCCGGGCGTGCGGTTCGACACGGACGCGGTCGAGCAGGCGCTGACGGAAAAGATCCGCCTGATGGATTTCGAGCCGTATGAGGTTTCGACCGAGCTGACCGAGACGCCTGCGATCAATGTGGATAAGATCGCCGAGCAGGTGATCGGCGAGCCGGTGAGCGCGACGGTCAATAAAGAGGACGGCAAAACCATTGTGCCGGAAAAGCCCGGCGTGCAGTTCGATATCGACCAGGCGCGGGAGATCGTGGGGGATGGGACGGAGCAAAGCTATTCCATCCCGATCACGACCACGCCGCCCAAGGTGACGGCGGCGGACCTGCAGGAAAAGCTGTTTCGGGATACGCTGGCGCAGGCGGTGACCTATCTGGACGAGAGCAATACCGCGCGCACGAACAACGTCAATCTGGCGTCGGCGGCCATCAACGGGACCATACTCAACCCGGGCGATGAATTTTCGTATAACGGCGTGGTCGGGGAGCGCACCGAGGCGCGTGGATATAAGCCGGCGCACGCATATGTCAACGGCCAGATTGTTGACGAGTTCGGCGGCGGCGTCTGCCAGCCTTCCTCCACGCTGTATATGGCCGTGCTGCGCGCGGACCTGGAGGTGACCGAGCGGTATAACCATTCCTATACGGTCGCCTATACGCCGCTGGGCGAGGATGCGACCGTGGATTACGGCAATCTGGATTTCCGGTTCAAGAATAATACGGATTATCCGGTCAAGATCCTGGCGCAGCAGAGCGGCGGGCAGATGATTATGACGCTTGTCGGTACCAAGACGAGCGACAAGACGGTCACGACCCGCACCGAAGTGCTGGAAACCTATTCGCCGCAGACGATCGAGAAAAAGGATAATTCCATGAAGGTGGGCCAGACGCGCTTGGATGTGAGCGGCATCACGGGCTATTCCACCCGCACCTATAAGCAGATCACGGAAAACGGGAAGACGACCGAGGTGCTGGCGAACAGCTCGCGGTATGACAAGCGGGATAAGGTGGTCTATGTCGGCACGATTCAGCCGGAGCAGCCCAAAACCGAGGAACCGCCCAAGACGGAGGAGCCGTCCGGCGACGGCGGGGAAGCCGGAGAAACGGCGGAACAGGGCGCGCCCTCTGAAGCGGCGCCGGAAGCGCCGGCGGACGGCGCCGCGTGAGCGGACAGCGGGGAAACGACAGGAGGAAACAGCAGTTGCACGACAGCGCACAGGTGAGAAAGACGATCAAGCGGCAGTGTAAGCGCAGGGTCAAGGAGCAGATCGGCCGCTGTGTGGGGATACAGTTTTTGTATGCGGTGCCATATTTCCTGCTGGTGCTGATGCTGTACCTCACGATATTCGGCGACCTGTTCGCGCTGTACGCAAACGGGTATCGGGGAGATGCGCTCGGCATGGCTGTGGGGCGCAACCTGAATGCGGTATGGCTGGTGATATTCGTCATGCTGGTTGTCACCGGCCCGCTGCTGTATGGCATGATGCGGTTTTATATCGGCCTTTCCCGCGGGGAGGAGCCGGGCGTTTCCGCGCTGTTCCAGCCGTTTACCTCGCTGCGCTCGTTCTGGGCGGGCGTGCGGATGGAGTTCTGCCTGTTTTTCCGGCAGCTTCTCTGGTCGGTCCTGCCTACGATGCTGTTTTTCTTTGCAGGCATGGGCCTGCTGGCGAGCGCCGCCGTTTCGGGGCATTATCTGACGCGAGCGGATGTGACGGGCGCGGCGGCGATGCTGTATGTGCTGTACCAGCTTGTGCTGCTCCCCATCCGCATCAAGATGATGACCTATCAGGCGGGCTGGGTTCTGGTCAGCGAGCAGGAGGCGCGCGGCGCGTGGGATGCCACGCGCGACGGGAGCAGAGTGTTCCACGGGCAGTATGGGAAGGTATTCCTGTTTGTGCTGAGCTTTTTCTGGTGGTATGTGCTGTCCGGCCTTGTCAGCGGGCTTTGCTGGCTGATCGCGCTGTTTGGCTTTGTGTTCATCCCCGGCGCGCCGGGCTTTGCGGTGTTTCTGCTGGCGCTGACCGCGGGGGCCTGCCTGGGCGTCGTGATTAACGGGTTTCTGGCGGCGTATATCAATACCTCCTTTGTCTGCCTGTTTGAGTTTTACGCGGGCAGGACACAGAACGGCGGCGCGCCTGAGCGGTAAGGGAAAACGGATGAAAACGGCGGCGGCAGCGGAAAGCGCCGCCGTTTTTTGCACGCTTGACAGGCAAATACCGTGATGCTATAATGAAACCGTTATACAGGTAAGCATGGCGATGAAAAGGAAAGTACGGCGCGGAGAACGGCAAAGCGAGCCTCGGATGGTGAGAGCGGGGCGCGGGAGACGCGGCGGAAAATGGCCTTGGAGTCCCGCACCGAGCCGCGCATGCGGGTAGGCTGCGGCGGGCAGGCGCCCGTTACAGCGCTTCGGGTATGGAAGTACCTGATGAGGCGCGCCGCCGCGAGGGGCGCGTGAAGCAAGGTGGTAACACGGAAGCGTTTTCGCTCTCGTCCTTGAATGGAACGACCATTCGGGAGGAGGGCTTTTTTCATGCGCATTTTGCTGCGGCCGTGGCGGGAGGAGGACGCGGCGGCGCTGCCCGCGCAGCCGGTGAACACCCTGCTGTTTACCGCATAAAACAAGTCTTTTTATGCAAAATGAAGATAAAGGAGAGCAAACCATGGACAAGAAACCCTATTATATTTCAACGGCGATCGCCTATACCTCGGCCAAGCCGCACATCGGCAACACCTATGAGATCGTGCTGGCCGACGCGATCGCGCGCTACAAGCGCCTGACCGGATACGATGTGTACTTCCAGACCGGTACGGACGAGCACGGCCAGAAAATCCAGGAAAAGGCCGAGGCCGCAGGCATCACCCCGCAGCAGCATGTGGACAACGTCGCGGGCCAGGTGAAGGACATCTGGGACCTGATGAACACCACCTACGACAAGTTCGTGCGCACGACCGACCCCATGCACGAGAAAAAGGTGCAGAAAATCTTCAAAAAGCTGTACGATCAGGGCGATATCTATAAGGGCGCGTACAAAGGCAAGTACTGCAAGCCCTGCGAGTCGTTCTGGACCGAGTCGCAGCTCAAGGACGGGTGCTGTCCGGACTGCGGCCGGCCGGTGGTGGACGCGGAGGAGGAAGCCTACTTCTTCCGCATGAGCAAGTACGCCGACCGCCTGATGAAGCATATTGAAGACCACCCCGAGTTCATCCAGCCGGAGAGCCGCAAAAACGAGATGGTCAACAACTTCTTAAAGCCCGGCCTGCAGGACCTGTGCGTGTCCCGCACCTCGTTCTCCTGGGGCATTCCGGTGGACTTTGACCCGGGCCATGTGGTCTATGTCTGGCTGGACGCGCTGACCAACTATATCACCTTCTGCGGTTATGATCCGGACGGGAACCACGACGAGCACTACAAGCGCTTCTGGCCCGCGGACGTACACCTGATCGGCAAGGATATCATCCGCTTCCACACCATCTACTGGCCGATCTTCCTGATGGCGCTGGGCGAGGAGCTGCCGAAGCAGGTATTCGGCCACCCGTGGCTGCTCGTGGGCGAGGGCAAGATGTCGAAGTCGCTCGGCAACGTGATCTACGCGGACGATCTGGTGCGCCTGTTCGGCGTGGACGCGGTGCGCTACTATGTGCTGCACGAGATGCCGTTCGCCAATGACGGCGTGATCTCCTATGAGCTGATCTGCGAGCGCATCAACTCCGACCTTGCCAACGTGCTGGGCAACCTGGTCAACCGCACGATCGCCATGACCAAGAAGTATTTCGGCGGCGTTATCCCCGCCCCGACCGCGGCGGAGCCGGTGGACGACGAGCTGAAGGCGGTCGCGCTCGGCCTGCCCGCGGCGGTCGAAAAGCGCATGGCCGACCTGCACGTCGCGGACGCGATCGACGAGGTGTTCACGCTCCTGCGCCGCTCGAACAAATATATCGACGAAACCATGCCCTGGGCGCTGGCCAAGGACGAGGCCAAGCGCGACCGCCTGGGTACGGTGCTGTATAACCTGCTGGAGTCCATCCGCTTTGCGGCGACCATGCTGCGCCCCTACCTGCCCGAAACGGCGGACAAGATCTTCGCGCAGCTGAACACTGTGGACAAGGGCGTGGAGAGCCTTGCTTCGTTCGGCGGCATGCAGGCGGGCGCGCAGGTGGGCGAGGCGTCCATCCTGTTCGAGCGCATCGACATCCCGAAAAAGCTCGCGGAGATCGAGGCGGAGAAGCAGGCCGCGCAGGCGGCGGAGCAGCCGGCGGTCACTTTCCTGCCGGATATCCCGTTCGACGATTTCTGCAAGGTGGATATGACCGTGTGCAAGGTGCTCGCGTGCGAGAACGTCAAGAAGAGCGAGAAGCTCTTGAAATTCCAGCTCGACGACGGCTCGGGTACGCCGCGCCAGATCCTGTCCGGCATCGCCAAGTATTACAAGGCCGAGGAGCTGGTGGGCAAGACGGTCGTTGCGGTCACCAACCTGCCGCCGCGCAAGATGATGGGGCAGGAGTCGTGCGGCATGCTGCTCTCTGCGGAGAAGGACGGCAAGCTCAATCTGCTCATGCTGGACGACGGTATTGAAGCGGGCGCGAAGCTCTGCTGACGCTCGATGGAAAGGCACGCCTTCCCATCGAAGAGGCCGCACCGCGCCGCAGGCGCGGATGCGGCCAGAGCGCGATCGTTGCGCGCCGCAGGCGGCACACAAGATCGCTTTCTGGTATCAAAAGACAGGCGCATGTCCTGTCTTTTGATGTCCCGCGCCGCAGAGCGGCACAGGACGATCAAATGCGCGCTGCGGCGCGGGGGGAACGGCGGCGGGGATTGCAGGCAGAGCGAAGCTGTGCTACAATAAAAGAGCGAAGGGCTGCGGCTGGCGCCGCGGCCCGCTTTTTTATGGATGGAGGTCTGGGTGATGTATCAATACGAATACGTTTCTCTGTACACGGGCGGCGGCTTTTGGATCAACAATGCGGAATGTGAGCACCGGAAAATCATCGACCGCTATGCGGCGCAGGGGTGGCGGTATGCCGGCTATTTGCCGATAAAGTTTTCCGGCGATGGTGGCTTGAAAGAGATCGATCTGGTGTTTGAAAAGCCTGTGGAGGATGAAAAATGAACGCGGCCAGCATCCCGATGGCAGTTATCCTGTGCTTCTGCGCGGCGGTATTTGCTGCCGTCGGCTGTTGGGCGGCCATGCGGCGCGACCCGATGCACTTTTGGGCGGGCAGCACGGTCAAACCGGAGGAAATCCGCGATATCCCAGCCTATAACCGCGCCTGTGCGCGGCTGTGGTGGGGATACGGTGCGGCTTGGGCGCTCGCTGGCGCGCTGGCGCTGTCCGCGCCCGCTGCGGCGGGCATAGCGGCCGCGGCGCTCTCGGTCGGCGGGCTGGGCGCTTTGATCGGCATTTACAGATATATCTACAAAAAATACAAGCGATAAGGAAGGACCCATGCGAAAAAAATACCTCTTTTTTGATATTGACGGCACGCTGGCGACCGGCCTGACAACCGTGATGCCGGAAAGCGGGGCGCGCTGTCTGGAGCGGCTGCGCGCGAACGGCCATTTTACCGCGATCGCAACCGGCCGGCTGCAGGCTTCCGCCGCCGTGGTCGCACAGCGGTACGGCTTTACGCATATCGTGGCCGACGGGGGCTACAGCCTGACGCTGGACGGAGAGGTCATTGAGATGCAGAGCCTGCCCGTGCCGGATTGCGTCGCCCTGCTGGACCGGCTGGAGCGGCAGCGTATTCCCTGGGCGGTAACGATCGAAAACGAGCGGGTCTGCCTCACAGCGGATGAGCGGTATCTGGCTGTCGCGCCAAGCAATTATTTTCCGGTCACGGTCGATCCGGCCTTTGATTACCGCGGGATGGACAAGCTGTATAAGGTATATATCGCCTGCACGCCGGAAAATCAGGGGGAGATCGACCTCGGCGGCCTGCCGACGGTCCGCTACAACCAGGATGTGCTGTTTATCGAGCCGGTCTGCAAGCAGCGCGGCATCCGGCGCATGCTGGACGTGCTGGGCGCGTCGGATGAGGACGTCGCGGTCTTCGGGGACGGCACGAACGACGTCTGCATGTTCGGGCAGGGCTGGCTTTCAGTGGCGATGGGGAACGCCTGCGCGGCGCTGAAAGAAAAGGCGGATTACATTACAACGCCGGTTGACCAGGACGGGCTGTGGAATGCCTGCCGGCATTTCGGCTGGATATGAGGAGGAAAGCAAAACGATGCTGTTTGATACCCATGCGCATTATGACGACGAGCGCTTTGACGAGGACAGGGATGCGCTGCTGTCCGCCATGCCGGAAAACGGCGTAGGGCTGATCCTCAACCCGGGCTGTGATTTGGAGAGCTCCCGCAAGGCGGTCGGCTACGCACAAAAATACCCTTTTATATACGCCGCCGTGGGGATACACCCTGAAAATATTGACGAAAATTGGAATAACGACCTTGCGGTCATCAAAGAATTGGCGCAGACGGAGCCGAAGGTGCGCGCGATCGGCGAGATCGGGCTGGATTATTACTGGGAAAAGGACGAGCGGGCGCGCGCGCGGCAGCAGGTGGTGTTCGCGCGGCAGATGGAGCTTGCGCGTGCGCTGGGCAAGCCGGTTATCGTGCATGACCGCGATGCGCACGGCGACTGCATGGAGATCGCGCGCCGGTATGCCGGCGTCACAGGCGTGTACCATTGTTTCGCAGGCAGCGTGGAGATGGCGCGCGAGCTGCTCAAGCTGGGATACTATCTGTCGTTCACCGGTGTAATCACGTTCAAAAACGCGCGCAAGGCATTGGAGGTTATCCGAGAGGCACCGCTCGACCGGCTGATGATTGAAACGGACGCCCCCTATATGGCGCCCGAACCGTATCGCGGCCGCCGCAATTCGTCGCTGTATGTACACCGTATGGCGGAAACGATCGCGCAGGTCAAAGGGATGGAAGCGGAAGCGGTCGAAAGGATCACAACAGAAAACGGCAAAAGATTGTTTGGGATTGCGTGACGAAAAATTTGCATTTTTCCTTGACAGGGAAAGCGTATTTGTGTATAATATATTTCGTCGTCAGAACAAAGCGGACGACCTTTTGGGGGCGTAGCTCAGCTGGGAGCCCGGTTGAAGCGGTAAACAACCCCCGTACAGGGAACATAAAAATTAAACATCACAATCTCTCTTATCTGGGGGTATAGCTCAGCTGGGAGAGCGCTTGAATGGCATTCAAGAGGTCAGCGGTTCGATCCCGCTTATCTCCACCATCACCAAGAGATTGTGAACGAAAACCTCACTTCTTCGGAAGTGGGGTTTTTGCTTTATGCAGCGATGGCAACGATGTCCATGCCCATGCTGAACTGCTCAAAGTCAATGTTAAAGTCGATATGCAACTTGTAGTCCCGGTAGACCTCCACCCGCTTGATAAGGCAGTTGACGATCATTTTCTTTGCCTCCATGCTGGCGGTGTCGTACATATCAGCCCAAGAGATAATGTCATCGTATTGGGCGTTCAAGTGTTCCAGCACAGCCTGTCCTTCGTCATAGGCCAGTTGCGCCGCCTCAAGCTGCTGCTGAACTTCGAGACATTTTGTCTCACAGTCAGAAATCAGAGAGCCGAGCAAGTCCTGCGAAAAAGCACTTTCGCCGCGCAGGGATTTAATGACCTCGGCCTTCAGCATATTCAGCTCGGCAGATACTTTTGTATGTTCGGCCCGGATGCTGCGGAGCAGCGCTTTCCGTTCCTCCATCTTTTCTTTGTATCGGATATTGACGATCTCACTTTTGGGGACAGCTTTCATACGCTCAAAGATCTGTCGCACCACCTTATCAATGATGCCGTCAAGGGTATGTGCCGTGTACCCGGTCTGACCGTCACATTCCGTTTGCTTGCGGGTTTTGCCGTAGCAGATATACCGTACACGCTTTACAATGCGGTTTGGATCGTCCTTGCAGGGATAAGCCTTGCCGTTTGTGGTGAGTGAGAGCCGGGAGCCACAATGACCACAAAACACATTCCCGGCCAGCAGGGACTGGCCTCGGGTGTTGAGAGGAACACGGCGCTCCTGTTCGGCAGAATTGGCACGGGAAGTGCGGATATGCTGTGCGGCCTCAAAGAGTTCCGGCGGGATAATCTGCAAGTGCAGCAGCACTTGGGATCGGCTATCGCCGCTGCGGAGTACGCCGGTATAGGTGAGGTTGCAGATGATACCCCGGATGCTGGCGTGGTGCCACATCTTACCCGACCTTGCCCGATACCCGAGCTTATTCAGATAGGTGGCGATCCGCTGGGCTCCGTAGCCCTCATGCACATACTTGTCAAAGATAATCCGCACCACAGCGGCCTCGGCCTCGTTGACAACCAGCTCATAAACCTCATGCTTTCGCTTGTTGAAGCGGCCACTTTTTACGAGATCGTAGCCGTAGGGAGCAAGCCCGCCTTTGAAACCGCCGTCCTCGACAAGCTGGCCGAGGGCGGTTTTTGTGCGGATAGAAGTCTTTTCGCTTTCACCGTCAGCTTGCCAGAAGCGGATATAGTTGGTGAGTTTGTCGGTGTGGGTATCAAAACGCTGCTCACCCTCTTGGGTACTCCATACCCGGATGCCGTTCTTGACAAACCATTCCACCACAAAGGGCGTTTCGTCAGCGATACGCCCGATGCGGTCAAACATGAACACCAGCAGAATATCGAACTTGCCCTGCTTGGCCCGTTCTTTGATGATTTGGAGTTTGTCGCGGTTTTCGGCCCGTACCTTGTGGCCGGATACGCCGTCCTCCTGTTCTTCGTGAACAATCGTCCAGCCCATCTTTTCACAGAAGCGGTGGCACTCTCTGCGCTGCATGGGGATGTCGGCTTGGCTTTTATCGTCATAGTCCACTTGCTTGTCGGTGGACACTCTATACAAACAGTCAACGCGAGTTCCGATAAGAATGTTATTTTCCATATTGATCCGTCCTTTCATTTGTCATAAGGGCAAACCAAAAGAGCGAATCAATACGCGGGAGATATGAACTTTTCAAGGTACATAGGGGCTACCCCCACTATTATTATCGCTCCGATTGGGGTGGATTGCAAGGATGTCGCCGTGGGTATGCTTGGCGGCATTGTTGGCAAAAGAGGATAGCAAAATCTGTTTCACATGGCCGAGGGCCGTTGTGTTTCTGCTATCGGCAAAGGTAGCGGATATTTGATAACCGTCAATGGCGAAAGTGGTTAATTCTCTTGTGCGCTCCATAGATGACCTCCTTCACAAATGGCGTAGAACTGATTGATCCCCGTTGTCTGTTGGGGAAACACGAAAAGGCGGCACCCGCGATTGGGTGTCGCCCTTTTGCCTTTCTCCACATTGGGACAATTTGTCTCGAAGTTAGAATAAGGAGCGCCGCGCTCATTTTCTTGGCCCGTCATAAGACAGCTATACTCGGCGCGACGCTCCTTGCTGGGGTGGTGCGGCAGCTCCGGGGGACAGGCTGCCAGCCTGTCCACTCGCGGATCGTGGCCGTGGGGTGGCAAGTCCCCACTTGCGGCGTTGGTGTGGATCGCTCGTCCTCCGTGTTGGAGAAGTCCTGGCGCACCCGCCGCCCGGCTCCTCGCACTATGCCCGGAGCCGCCGCTATTCAGTTGTGGAGAGGATCAACTCCTCTCATATACCAAGGACATTTGGAAGATGTTTTTTAACCCCCTACATCAAACATTTTGCAAATATTTTTTCATGGACTTCAAACCCTGCTGGATAGATTTATGTACGGCGGCCACGCTTACGCCATCGGCCTCGGCAACCTCAGTCATGCTCTTGCCTTCAATGATACAGGCATCAATGCGAAGCCCCTGCGTTTCGGGCAAAGTGTTCAGCGCGTTCCACAGATCGCAGAAACGCTCCATGCGCTCCAGCAGCTCCTGCGGGGTCGGCTCGGAAAGGCAGGCAGAGTATTCGATCCCATCATCACAGTCGAGGGAATACTGTGCCTTATTGCGGATTATCCGCCGCTGGTAGGCAGCCTCATACAGCTTGTCGGCCCGCAGCTCGGCGGCCACTTCATCGGAAACTTCGATATATTCATCATGGGTGTGCCAAGAGTAAAAGTCCTTCAGATTGATAGTAGTCATTATATTTTCCTCCGTTCAGATTTTTGTTGTGGGTGGACGATCTGAACGGGGGATGGCGGGGATCGGCAGCCGGGGCCGCCCCTGCCTACCTCGGGACAACTTGTCCCAAGGTGGGTATAGAAAAACGCGCTCGCATGGCGTGATGCCACACAAGCGCGTGAAATGACATTATTCTTAATGTACTGGCAAATTTCGCGTCCAATGCCGGACTTGCCCGGAGGGGGAGCTACGCTTTTTTTAGCTGGTGAAGATCATGCGTACTATGAAAAAGCAAAATGAACACGACGATCCCTCCTCGGAAACCGCCGTGTTCCTCATAAAGTCGTCGTATAACGCGGCGGCTTTAATTGACAGCCGCCGAAAACAAAAGAGCCGATAATCCGCGCCTGAGGGCTAACGGGTTATCGGCTCTGCGTCTGTGCGTCTGGCTCTGTGATAACTAAAATCTTAAATTTTTCTACGCTGATTAAAGTTTCTTGTTTGCATTTAGGACAAAACAAAGGAAAGTTTTTCAGCTCAGTATCTAACCGCAGCTTGATACGAGTTTTACTGTTACAGACAGGACATAGCAGCCACTCGAAGCTATCCATATCGTTCATTTCAAATTTCCCTGAGCGTCCAAACTTTTTGAGCTGTGATAACAGAACCAATCGCAATTATCATAGCCAATAGGAAGAACGAAAACTGTATTCCACTTATTGCCACTGTGTAAACATCGAAGAATTTTAATGGCGTTAAGCAGTACAGCATTGGAGCTTCAAGATATTCGGCGGTGATGCTGATGCCATAAAAGAGCAATAATATTCCCGCGCCTATCCGAACAGCCCCTTTATAGGTTCTCGTCAGGCTGGAGGCCAGAAGCGTGATTGCAAACAAAGTCAACCCTGTCAAAAACAGGCCCAATGTGGTGGTAAAAGCAGCGTTTCTTTGCTCTAAACCGCCTAGCGGTAAAATGGCGGTAAAATAATTACATAACCCGCTGAATACCGCAAGTGCAAGCAAATTACATACACAGGCAACTGCTTTGGCACAGACAACCTTGTTGCGACCCACTGGTTTTGTAAATAGATATTCTGCCGTTCCCTGCGCCTGTTCTTTCGCTACACACGAAACACCGAGATAGACCGCATAGCTGTTGGTTAGCATCGTGACCCAATAATACATACAGCCATACCAGCCCAAAGCAGAAGTCAGATCACCGCTCACACCAAACATAGCTTTCAGAATTTTCGGAAAATTCGATATTAGCCCTGTCAGCTCATTGAGGCTTTCCTTTAGTGACAAATACTCAAAGTAAGCGAAGCCACACAAAATCAAGACAATTCCCATCCAGATCAGCAGTAGTTTTCTTGTTAAGCGCAGCTCGTTTTTCACTAACGCCTTCATTCGTTTCCTCCTTTACACAGCCAACGCAATATCCCGCTTCAAGATTTTCCAGTATGCCAGCAGCGCAAACCCAAACAGCAGGAGCAGATACCAGAGCATATAGTCCCATGAATAAGTTCCAGCATTGTGGATTTCCGCTGGACTGAAAAAAGAAAACGGCGATAAAAAGCCGATTGCCCGGATATTGACAGTCCTCGAAAAAGAAGTGATACAATATTCCACAAACACAACCAATCCGGCTGTCAGAAGTGGGGAACGATTATTGGGGTGAAATATTCCAACCATCAGTCCCAATAGTGCAAAAAAGAGGGAGATGAGAATAAACGAACCTGCCACCAAGAAAAATTCCCCGATGGGAAATCCGAAACGGAACAGAGTCATCGTTAGAAATGAAGTCGCCAGATAAAAAATCCCTGTTACACATATTCCGGCAAGCGCACATAGCAGCTTTCCCATATAAATCTGTTTCCGTCCACAAGGCTTTGTGTATAAGTATTCAGCCGTATTTCCCGTACACTCTTCTGTATGTAACGACAGCCCCAAGTGCATCCCGAAAATCCCCCCTGCAACCATAAAAAAGCCTGTGAGGAACGAGTACATACCAAGTGGCTCCATCAATAGCTCCAGAGAAATACCAACCGTTTCAAAAAAGCCTCCCTGTGTAAATTCCACAGGCAAAGTTTCCACCGTTTCAATCATGCCATAATACACTGGCGTCATGGAGAAGATACAGACCGCAAGAGTTGCGGCCCAAATCAGAATATATTTTCGTTTTCGTTTCCATTCAAATCGAAAAATCAACATAACGACCTCCTATTCGTAGTAGTGGAGGAATACTTCTTCCAATGACGGTTCCTCAATTAAAATATCCTCCAGCTCCAGCCGATGAAGCTGGTTCATAATCATCATAACTGGTCCGCTGAACATAAAGGATACAGAAGTCTTGCTCTTGTCCCACTCTAAATTAGCCGTACCGGGAACAGAAAAGAAATCCTCTGGAATGGCGCTTTTTGCTGTCAGCGAGATTTTCTTGTATCCGTTTTCCCGCAGTTCCTTCATGGATTGAACACTGATCAGCTTCCCCTCCCGCAGAATGGCTACACGGTCACAAAGTCTTTGCACCTCACTCAAAACGTGGGAGGACAGAAAAATGGTCACACCTCGTTTGTTTTCTTCTTTCAGAATATCATAGAAAGCCTGCTGGATGAGCGGGTCAAGGCCACTGGTAGGCTCGTCCATAATCAGCAACTTCGGAGAGGGTAACAGAGCCGACACAATGCCAACTTTTTTCTTGTTCCCTAAAGACAAATCGCCAATTCGCCTGGATAAGTCTAAATTCAACCGCTCCGCTAATTCTTCCATCCGGCTGTGGGCATTCACACCATAGAGTTCTGCTGTGTAGAAAAGCATTTCTTTTACTTTCATATTGTTGTAGTAACAGTTTTCGCTGGGAAGATACCCCACATCCTTTGCGATACGGGCGGGCTCCCGACTACAATCTAACCCAAAGATAGAGGCTCCTCCGTTGGAGGGTTTCAGCAGGCCCATTAGAGTACGGATTGTGGTAGATTTTCCTGCTCCATTGGGGCCAATAAAGCCGAAAACCTCGCCTTGTTCAACAGTAAAGCTAATGTTTTCAATTCCTCGATGTTTTCCATAGCTTTTTGTAAGTTCGTTTAGGACAATTACCGGCTTGCTCATGGCAAATATTCCTCCTTGTAAAAGTTGTGTTTCAACATATCTAGGATGTTTCGAAACTCTTTCATCATGCTGTCATAATCCACTCCACTTTCCAACTGAACGGACATACCCTTTGCAAGCATCATAAGCATCTGAAACACTAATTCTGCATCCTCCGGGTGTCTGAATTTTTTATAATCCCGCTCATGCAGAACAAGCGATGCGATATATTTTTCATTTGCTTCTGAAAATATGGCACTTTTCAATTCAGGCGTTGGTTCCACTGCCACACTTGCAATAAACGACGCAATATGCGGGTGCTTTTTTAAGATTTCCACTTTCATAACGCTGGCTTCCCATACACGGTCAAAGAAATCCGTAGTTTCCTCCAATGCACTCGTGTTATAGGCTTGCTTCATTTGGGCAGCGCAGTAATCAAATAAATACTGGTAAAGTGTCTGCTTATTTCCAAAATACTGGAATATAGACGCCTTTGAGATACCTGCCGCTACCGCAATATCATTGATTGACGTTTTTTCATATCCATGTCTTGCGAAACAGGCAAGCGCCGCATTACGGATTGTTGCCTGTTTCTCCTGTGAAAGCGCTAAAAATTTTTCCATTACTATTCTGCTCCTTCAAATAACCGAATCGGTTATTTGTATACAGTGTAACATAAATAACCGAATCGGTCAAGACGTTTTGCGCTATTTTGAGAGGAGCGCACAAATGGCAAGCAGGGCAAGTGTAGCCACACTTGCTATTTTTGCATCCCGTGGGGGCTGCAAAAACGCTTGTTGGGGAGCCTCCCCAAACCCGGCACTTTGGGACAAGTTGTCCCGAAGTCTGTTGTCTGCGTCACCGTTGCTTATCGCTCCTGTTCCTTATTTTTGCGCTCGTCCGACAGGCCGAGCAGATGATCGATATTCGCCTTGACCGCCACGGCCTCCCGCATTTCCTGCTGGGCCGCCCGGTACTCGGCATAGAGGGCTTTTTTTCGCGCTGCAAGTTTGCGGCGTTTTTCTTTTAGCGCGTCCATCTTCGGGAGCTTTTCACCGTCCAGCAGCTCATTGAGTGCCGCCTTCGCTGCCCGGTAGTCGGCCAGCTCCGGGCCATGCTCGGCCAGATATTTCTTGCTGTACCGGGCCGCCTTGTACCCCTCGAACACAGGCCGGGACTTGGCGTACTGCACCACAGCCTCCATCAGCGCGGAGGTTTTGGCGAGGTCAGCCTCGGTCTGACGCAGTTCCCCGGCCAGCGCATGAAACCGCTGGGCCGTTCCGTCAGCTTGCGCAGCGAGCTGGTCATACTCGGTGAGCTGGTGCTCCTGCAAAAACATGAGGGCTGCTGCCATCTGTTTGAGGTTATACACCTTGGCCCACCGTTCATAGGCCGGGCCTTTGCCGGAGCGCAGACGCTCCTGTATATCCACAATGAGATTGACACGCCTGGGCGTGGGAGCCGCCGCATCGTGGATATGCGGGACGGGTCGTTTCCCGGCAATCACGGCTCGAATGTTCTCGGGATCGTAACCTTCCCCAAGGGTGGATGCCCGGAGCCGCGTTGCCCGTTCCTGTCCGGGAACAAGGAACGAGATCACACCGCCGCGCCCATGCTTGACCGCATACCCGGACTCCGCCATGAGCCGCAGAAAGTCGGCAAAATCGGCGGGGCCTTTTGCGAGAGCATCGTTGATGGCAAGGCGCAGCCTTTCTTTATAAGAGGGCTGGCGCTCGGCTCCCAGCCATGCCCCATAGTGAAGAAAGCGGCCCTTGCTATGTAGCTTGGGATTGAGGATCACGGACAGGTCATTTTCCAGACACACCCGATCCGAGAGCCGCCGCACAGCGCGGGCCGAGCCGATGAAATCCCGGAACTTCCGGGTACAATCCAGCGAAGTAGAATTGTAGTAAATATGGTTATGGATATGCTGGCGGTCTGTGTGGGTGGCAACGAAAAAGGCGTACTTGCCCTTCGTCCAGCGCATCGCCGTTTCGTAGCCGATGCGATTGGCCTCCTCCGGGGTAATCTCTCCGGGCTTGAACGCCTGCCGGATCTGATAGCACAGCACATCGGCATCCCGGCGCTGCTCCCGGCCCGTGACAGCCCGGTACTTTGCCTTGCTTAACAGGAACTCCGCATCGGCGGTCATGTGGTCGCAGGCATAGGAAGAAATCAACTCGCCACCCTGCGTCTTATCCGGGTTTTGTCCGTATTCAAACCGATCCTTCAGCGATTGCGCGATAGTTTCTCCCTTGCTGATTTTGTGCTTTTTGAGATAGGTCGTTGCCGTAGGCAGCCCTCCTTCCTGTAAGAAAAACGGCGGCTGTGTTCAGCCGCCGTCATGCTACCTTGGGACAAATTGTCCCGAAGTATCAGCCTGTGATGAAGCCCCGCAGAGCAAAGTTGAGATTGTGCAGCTTATCCACCAGCCACTCCGCGATGGCCGGGATGCCATAGGGAGAGATCAGAAACGCAAGGACAAGGAACACGATCCCGCCCAGCGTCTGGCCGCTGATGAACAGGGCCACGGCAAGCAGGGTCAGCACCACACAGGCCACAACGAAAACCGCAGTTGCCATACAGAACAGAAAAGACACCACGGCGGCCAGAACGGTGAGCACCACCACAAAGGGGGCGGCAAGGATTTTCAGAACGATCATAAGCGGCTACCTCCTGTAAAAGTTGATGGGTTTCCTCCTACCAATATTATAACTCCGCCCATATAAGCAAACAAGGATGTCGATGGCCGGGCTACTTTGGGACAAAATGTCCCAAGGATTATATCTCAATGATGCGAATTTCCTTTTCGTTTGCCTGTGCAAAACGAATGGTGTAAAAAGTGCCGCCCGTGGATCTCCCGTCATAAACGGCAATTACCCGATCCGAGGAAAGTACCATGTAGCGGTTGCGTTCATGGTAGCATTGGCGATTGGATTTTTCAGACTGAACATACACGCGATCACAACAAGCAAGCAATTCTTGAAACAAGGGAGATTTAGCATTGATACGGTTTCGATATGGGAGCGCGGCCTCCAACTGCAAACAGCTATTTTGTTTCTTTTCCGCTGCAACTATGGCGGCAAAAGTGAGATCAACACCATCGGCAAACCCGGAGATAAAACGGGTATATCCCGCTGCAATCGCAGCCAGCACTTCTTTCCGTAGTGCTTCTTCCACATACTGCTCCTTGCCGACTGGCACATCACGATGGCCTGTTACACAACAAGTTTTCTCTCCCATTATCCAAACCTCTTTTCTGAAATTGCCCCGCCTTGGTATGGGCAATATTGCCTATCACGCTTTAGGTCAATTATAGGCAATAATGTTTATATAAGCAAGCGTGAAAGGAGGTAGGCCGGATGATCTCATACGCCCCATTGTGGGAAACTATGAAGCGCAAAAATGCAACCACATACACTTTGCAGGTCAAAGGGGAGATCAGTAGCTCCACGGTGCGTAGGCTGAAAGCGAATGAATCCGTTTCTACCAACACGCTGGATGCCCTTTGCAGAATACTTGATTGTGAGCTTGACGACATAATCGCATATTTGCCCGATGAAACAGAATAATGCGGGGAGCAAGGTATAAACCTGTGCTCCCCGCGTTTTGTTATAGCTCCACCACCTCCGACAGCTTTTTAATCAGAACGGACAGCGGCCCCCACAGGTCTGCATAGTCCTTTTGCAGCGCAGCGATCTCCGAGGGGTAGATGCCGTAGGTATTGGCATGGATCGCCACTTGGTTGAGGTTGTTTGCACACCGCCGCTGCAAGGACACCAGCTCCCGCACATCCGCAAGATCAACATGGAGCACATACCCATTGAGGGCCATTTTCCGCATATATGCTCCCATATTTTGAATACCCGCCTCGGCCATGCGCTCATAGATCAGCTCCTGCTCCTCGGGCGTTACCATGACATTGAGATGGACGCAGCGACGGCGCTTTTTCGTCAACGCTCCTCGCGCTCCCTGCTGCGGCGTTTGGGCGGGATCTCCCGCACCTTATCCAGCGGCTTTTCCTCGGGCGGGAGCACCGGGGCCGGGCCGTTGTTCAGAATACCGTCGATCATATTATAGTTCTGCTCGGTGGTGAGTTCCGCGCTTTTCAGCGGGTCATACTTTTCGGGCATAGCGATCCTCCTATCTGTCGCCCCTGTCGGGGGTAGTCTTTTTCGGGGCAGCGCGGCCCCGGTCAGCCTCGGCCAGCTTTGCGGCCTCTTTCATCTGCTGGGCAATCGTGCGGGGCTTGACCTCCTGCACCTTATACATCCGCTTGTAGTCGGCGGCTCGATCCTTGAAATCCTTTTGAGCCGATGCCTCGTCTGCGTGGTAATGGCCCCAATAATAATCCCGCCGCCCGTTCTCTTCGGCAAACTGCCATGTGACAAAGGGAGCCGGGACTTTGGGGTTTCCATGCTCCGCGATGGCAAATCCCCGTTTGTTGTCAAAGAGAACGGACTCGCGGATCACATATCCGGCGTTTTTCTCCACGGTACACCTCCTTCAAAAAGTGGAAAGTATTTTGCGAAAACAGGGGTGGGGTATGAAATGATACACCCCACCCCACAAGCGGCCCCGAAAAGCCTTGATACAGGCGGTTTTTTCGGGCCTAATTTTCCACGGGTCAGCGCCTTGTTTTACGCATATAATCCCGCTTCTGTTTTCGCAGGGCAGTAGCGGAACAGGCCGCAGAGCAATACCGTGTCCGGCCATCCGGGAGGAAAGGTCGCCCACAGATCGGGCAGGGCCGCGTTTCCGGGACCGGGCCTTCGGCGGTCAGCGCCGCCTCCAGCACCGGATCATTGGGCAGAACGGCATCCCGGAAGTAGCGGCAGTAGGCTCCCGTCCAGCATTTCCCCAGCATATAACAGGGGCCGTCCAGCGGTAAGCACCCATACTCCCGATCATAGTTCGCACACAGGGAAAACACCAGCTTGCGGATCGCCCTCTTTTCCTCGCGGGTCAGTTCCCGGCTCATACCTCGTCCTCGTCCCAAGGGGGCGTATCGTCCTCGAGATCGTCAAAGGCATCCAGCTCGTCCCCGTAGTCCTCCTCAACCGCTTCTGTGGCCCGCTGCTGCTTGGGGCGGTAAACCTTGAAATACCAGCCAGCACCGCCGCCCACGGCGGCAATCGCCAAAATGAGCAGGATCGTACCCATATTGCCGTCTGTGTCCTCGGGCTGCTCCGGCTCGGGATCGTCCACAGGCTCGGTGTCCTCCACCGGCTCGGGCTCCACGCCCACGCACTCGGTCATGTTGGTGGCGCATACGGGGCAATCGGTGTTGATGGCCCCGGCCATGCACTTATCCGTACAGGCACAGGCGGGGACTTCCATCCCGGCGGCTTCCATAGCAGCCAGCAGATCGGCCTCGTCCACAATGCTGAAAAAGTATGTTTCGTACTGTTCGCCGTCCTCGTCCACGGGCTTATCGTAGTCAATGACGATATAGAATGTATTGCCGCCGCTGGTCTGGACGGTGATAAACTGCTTGTTGGTGTGCTCGTCATAGAGCAGATCGCGGGTGACAAGGTTGCCCTCGTCAGAAAAGCCTACCCCCGGCTCGGTGGTGGGGGTAGGCTCCTCCAGCCCTTCCCACTGGTCGGTAGGCTCGATGTACTCGTCACCGCCCCCGGCATGGGCCGTCACGGTAAAGCCGCACATGAACACGGCCACGCAGAGCGTCAGTAAAAGAACACGCAGCTTTTTCATTCCGCAGCCACCTCCTCGGACTTCGGGACATTTTGTCCCAAGGTTTTCCCGGCCCGGAGCTGCTGGAGCACCAGCGGCAGCTCCGCGAGAGGGATGCTCATGCCGCGCACGATGTCCACGATCTCGCTGTTTTCAGCCTCCACCTTGCGCTGTTCCAGTTCTTTCAGTTTGGTCTGCTGTTCCGCGATTTTGGCCTTGACCTTTTCGATCTCGGCTTCGATTTTCGCGCTTTTCGTAGTTGCCATAGATAACCTCCTTCACGATAACCGCCCGTAGGCGTAGAAATGAGACTGCCAGTAGCTTGTGTTGAGATTGGCATACCCGATGGGATCGCCACAATGGAGCATCCAGCCATCGCCCACATAGATACCCACATGGGAAACGCCGGGGGTATCATAAGTCCCGGTGAAGAACACCAGATCGCCGGGGCGGGGTGAGCTGGTGCGGCGGCTGATGTTATACAGCCCCTGCGCCCCCAACCGCCCAAAGTCCCAGCCGCATTGATTGTAGACATAGGACACGAAGCCGGAGCAATCAAAGGATGTGCTGGGCTTGTACCCACCCCATACATAGGGATAGCCGATATATTTCTCGGCCTCCTCCAAAATGGCGGCAAAGGTTTCGTCGGCCAAATACGCCTCCGGGATCTCATGCTCCACGGGATCGGCGGTGTACTTTGCCACATAGGGGGACGATGGAAACAGGTCTGGACGGTTGCCCAGCGCCGACATATACAGGGCGTACCGGGAGAGCTGATCCTCGCCCATAATGTAGATGGGCAGATGGGACAGGTTGAAGTTTTCCAGCGTCACGGTGCAAATGTAGTAATCGTAATAGACCCGGTATGTGTCGGTATGGGTGTTGCCCTCTTCGTCCGTCCATGTGTCCGTTTCGAGGTAGTAGCGGCGCTCCGTCACCACCGTTTCCGTCAGAATGTACTGCTTTTCAAAGAGCATTTGCAGCGTTCCCTGTACCTCGTCCACCGTCCACGCCCCTTCGTGTATGGCGCTGATAATAGACAGCAGCACATAGGGATCGTGTTCAATGTCATCCAGCTCAAAGTGGTATTCGTCATAATCGTGAGTGCTTTCGTAGCTGTCCAGATAGTCTTGCAGCTCGGCCTCCAGCCCGCAGTAGGCGGCCTCGGCCCCGCGCAGATCGGCATCCTCGGCGGCATAGGTGGACGCGCCGATGGCCCCCACCACGCCGTTGCCAATCGTCACCGCAGAGGACATACACGACTGCATGAGCACCAGCAGCAGAAAACAGGCAAGGAACAGCAACACCCCCACAGGATGCCGCTTGACAAAGGCCACGGCCCGGGCCGCCAGCTTTTCCGTTGTGACCGCCGTTTTCTCTGCGGCCTTGGCCGTCTGCTTTGCAGCCTCCCGCGCTTGCTTTGCGTATTGCCGCTTGATTTTCTGCTTTTGGATATACCGGGACACCGCGCCGCCCTTTTGCATTTCCGGGTGGGCCTCCACCGTGGCCCGGTACTGATAATCCGCCGTAGCCTTGATGTGCCTGGACTCGGCCTTTTGCACCGCTTTGGCCGGGTGCTCCCGGATTTGCTTTTTTACATACCGGGATGTGGAGCGCAGGGCGGCCTCACCGACCAGCTCGGATCGGTGGGCGCTTTCGGTGCCGACATTCTCATGCTCTACCTCATATAGCTTGCCATGCACATACCCATGAACGGTTGCACCCGCCGCCCGGCCCGCCTTTTTCACGGGGCCGGACTTTTTCGGCGGTTTCTGCTTTGCCAGCTTTTTCTTGGCCTTATCCAGTTGTTCGCCGCGCTTTTCCATACGCAGCTTGGACTCGGCGGTTTGCTCCTGCTGGCTTTTGGCTCTAAACTTGCTTTTGGGGGACTTTGGGACTTTTTGTCCCGAAGTGGCCCCGCCCTTATTCGTCCTTTCGCTCATGGGCCATATCCTCCGGGCGGGTGGTCAGCAGATTGTAAATCTCACCCTTGGGGAAACGATCCACAAACGGGATGGTCACGGAGCCGTAGAACAGCAAACCCTCGCCGGAATTGCTATGGGTGATATAGGAGAGCTGATGCTCGGAAATGCCGAGCTGCTTTGCGAGGATCGCCCGGTCACTTTGGGCCTGTGACAGCAGGATCATAAAGTCGGTGTTATCCAGAATGGCCTCGATTTCCCGGCTTGCCAGCAAGTCCTTCACATTCTGCGTCAGCGCCGAGGGGACGCAGCCCTTTTTACGGAGCATCTTCCACACGGCCACAAAGTAGCTGGCCGTCAGCGGATCGCGGAGCAGAATATGGAACTCATCAAAGTAGCACCAAGTAGCAAGGCCCTCGGCATGGTTGGTGTTGACAGCCGATGTGACAAACTCGTTTGTAATGTGCATGGCGATCTTGCGGAGGTTTTCGCCCATGCCTTTCAGAACGATGCACACCACACGGGCATCCGTCTGGACATTGGTGGGGTGGTTGAACAGGTTGAGGGAGCCTGTGCAGTAGAGCTCCAGCGCCGTTGCCACACGCCGGGCCTCCGGCTCCGGCTGTTTCAGCAGTTCCTCATACAAGTCCTGCAGCAGCGGCATATCCCCGCTACCGATCCCCAGCGCCAGCTCCCGGTAGACCAGCCGCACACAGCGGTCAATGACCGTCTTTTCGATGGGCTGCAAGCCCTCCTTGCCGCCCACGATCAACTCGCACAGGGACAACAGGAAGTCGGCCTTCATGGACAGGGGGCTGTCCTCGTCATTGGTGGATAGCTGGATGTCCATAGGATTGATATGGTTGGGGCTGTCCGGGGCGATCTCGATGACCTGTCCACCCAGCCGCCTCACCAGCGGGGCATATTCGCCCATCGGGTCTACCACCACGATCCTGTCGCTGGTGGCAAGGAACACATTGATCAACTCTCTTTTTGCCGCAAAGGACTTGCCCGATCCCGTGGAGCCGAGGTACATTCCGTTGGCCGATTTCAGCTTTTTGCGGTCAGCCATGATGACATTATGGGAAAGGGCGTTCATGCCGTAGTACAGGGCCTGTCCGTCCATACGCAGCTCACGGGTCATAAAGGGAATAAAGATCGCCGTGGAGCTGGTTGTCATACCGCGCTGGATCTCAATGCCGTTGTACCCCAGCACCAGCGAGGACAGGAAACCCTGCTCCTGCTGCCAGTCCAGTCTTTTCAGAGCGCAGTTGTATTTCTGCGCGATGCCGGACACGGTAAATACATCGTTTTCCAAACGCTGGCGGCTGGGCGCAAGGTTGATGACGGTAAAGGTCAAAAGGAACATTCGCTCGTTGCGGGATTGCAGATCGGCCAGCAGCTCTGCCGCATCCTTGGAAAAGGTAATGAGGTCGGGGGGCAAAATCTCCATATCGTACCCGGCCCGGACAGCCTTTTTCTGTTCCTCGGCCTTCATGCGTCCAATATCGGAGATTTTACCCTTGATGGTTTTAATGGCCTTGAGCTGATCCACCGTCTGAACATGGAGCGTCACCGTCAGCTCGGCATCCAGCTCCAAGATTTCAGCCAGCAGCTTATCCGACATTTCCGACGCCAAAATCTGCAAGTAGGACGCAGCTCCCCAAGACTGGCCCACCCGGAATGTACGGCTCTGCCGGAAGTCGAAGCTGTCCGGGGCAATAAAGTCTTTCGTACCCATGCCAGTTCTGGGAATATCCTTCCACGCAAATCGGAAAGGCTCCCGACTGCCGGGGTGGAGCTGCCCATGCAAGGCGGCCAGCCGATCCCGGCCATCGAGGGGCCGGGACTGTACCCCCAGCCGCTTGAAGTTGCCCATCACATCGGCCTCTACACGATCCAGACGGGGCCGGGCCTCGGCCACGCTGCCAGCGGGCAGACCAAAGGTGATGTATTTGGAGCGTTCAATGCCGTTGTTGCTTTTGGCAATCTGGCCTTTGAGCATATCCACGAACTCGCCCCGGATGCTGTTGAACGCATCCTGCTGGGCCGGGATATTCACCTTGTAACGGTGGGTAGACCGGGAACGCCGATTGACGAAAGAAAGCTGGAACGGCAAGGAACTGTCAAAGTAATTGAGGAATGAGCTCCAGCCGCCAAAGATAGCAGTCTGATCCTCGGTGGACGCAACGGCATAATTGATGTCCTCATATTCCACCGTTTTCGTGTAAAGCCCGCCGGGGAGCTGACAGATGCCGTCCGGGTGCATCGCCACATAGGGGATCGTCTGCTGGGCAGACACCACGGCCCGGCGCTTACTTGCCTTTGGCTTGCTTTTACTTTTTGTTTTCTGCAATAGGCTCCTCCTTTCCTGTGAATGACGCATAGATGTTCTGCGTCTTGTAGGGCCTCACACCGGGCCGCAGAAACCGGGTGTTGAGGATGTTTCGCAGCACCTTTTCAAAGGGCAGCCCGTCTTTTTCATACATGGCCATCATAAAGGCCGGGAGCATGATCACCAGCATGACGAACAGCGCCCCGGTGTTGCCGATGGCACCACGGGAGAGCAGATAGGCCGGGACGCCCACCGCCGCGCCGATGCCGAAACAGACAAGCTGGCGTTTGGTGAGGTTAAAGGCGATTTTCGTTTTGATTTTGGATAGGTCGTTGGGGACATTTACATAGGGCATCCGTCACACTCCTTCCTTGGGACAAATTGTCCCGAAGTCCCGGATTGTCGGCTCCACCTCGTTGCCCCATACATCCCAGCCGGGCGGGGTCTGACGGGCGAACAGCTCCACACGGGGCAGATCGCCCATGAGGGAAATAATTTTGTCCCTCGTTTCGTCCGGCTTTTTGCTATGGGCCTCGATGGGAGAAATGATAAACTGGTGGACATCGGCGGCCTGCCGTTTGGGGTGGCCCCGTGTGGCAAGCAGACAGATCTCCGCGTTGCCCCGCGTCCAGAAACCCAGCCCATAAAACCAGCTATCGGCCTTCTTGTTCTTTTTCAGCCACACAAAGGCCACGGATTTATAGTTGAAGCCCCACGCCTTAATGAGCCGCAGGGCCTCCGGGAGCTGCGGGAATGTTGCCCACATGAAAAGTGCGCTGTCCGGGGCCGCAATCTCGGCCACAGGCAGCGCACATAACTCGTCTATGCTCATGGTGGGGTAATGGTTTTCAGCCGCCCCCTGTACCTTGCTCCGCTGGTACTGCCAAGGGGGATCGGCATAGATGATGGAATATCCTCCGATATTGTCACACTCCTTTCCCGCCCCCGGCCACGGCCAGCCGCGCCTGTTCAATGCGTTCCACGGCGGGGCCGTAGAACACGGGGGCATTTTCAAAGCAGATGAAGCGGCGGCCTGTGTTCAGCGCGGCAACGGCAGTTGTGCCGGAGCCGGCGCAGATGTCAGCCACCACCTCGCCCTCGTTGGTATAGGTCTGAATGAGGTACTCGCACAGCTCCACAGGCTTTTGTGTGGGGTGGATCGTGTGCGACACCGTAGGCACAAAAAGGACGTTGCTGGGATAGCGTCGCCCATCGCTGGACTCGGTGCCGACCCGTTCAAACTTGCCATAGTTGGGACTGCTCCCGCTTCGGGCATGGGTTTTGCGGTACGGCTCCCCATAGGTGAACTGCGGATTATATACCGGGGGCTTTTGGTAGAACACCAAAATGTTCTCGGACTTTTTC
The DNA here is from genome assembly GCF_054658635.1 of Agathobaculum sp. TL06. Lineage (NCBI taxonomy): Bacteria > Bacillati > Bacillota > Clostridia > Eubacteriales > Butyricicoccaceae > Agathobaculum > Agathobaculum sp. TL06. Next base: position 70,671 of record NZ_BAAGGY010000013.1, on the reverse strand, counting down.
AGCGGGGCGCGGTTGGCATTGAGAAAGCCTGTTCCGCGCTCTTTGTACCATATCCACTCATAGCGGAGCATGGCAAGGTTGGATGCCCCCAGCACCTTATCATAGGGGCATTGGGAAAACAGCAGCACCGCGCCGTCCGGCTTGACCGCCCAGCGCACCGCCTCCCAAAACTCGATCAGCGGCAGCGGCACATCCCAATAGTTCCGGGTCGTGCCGTATGGGGGATCGGTCAAAAGCATATCCACCGAATGACGGGGCAAGGAGCGCAAGCCCTCGATCCCGTCCATAAGGAACAGGCCGCTGGGCTCCAACACCCGGCCATCCGGGGCCTTTGGGACTCGTCGGCACAAACTCCGCTCTGCTACTTCGGGACAATTTGTCCCGAAATCCGCCCGCTCCGTTGCGCCTCCTCTCCCCACAAAGTCTGCCGACTTTGCGGGGTACCCCTTGTTTTCCAAAGTGGTTTTGTTCATGGCGTTGTCCTTTCTTAATGCGCGCCGAATATGCTCTTTGCCACCGAGCCAGTTTTGAACAGGGTGAAGCACAGCAGCACCGTATAGCCGATGCAGCTCCAGATCGCCCCGATGGGATCGCCGCTAGTGGCAATACCCTGTACCAGCACCGCATAGATGGCCACGCACACAAGGATCAGCAGACCTTGGAAACCGACAGCAAACAGGGACTTGATATAGTTCTGGCCCATACTGCCAATTTCACGGTTGGAGAGCGTAGCCACGGGTATGGGGGCCAAGCTGGTGAGCAGATATATTTCAATCATGCGCCCATAGACGATGACGAAAATAATAATGTTCAGCGCAAGCATGGTAATGTGAATGAGGAACGACTGGAGCCACAGACCCAGCAGGGGGCCGACTTCCATCGCCTCCAAGGTAGCCTCCAGATTATCCAGCATGGACGCGCTGATGTCGGTGGAGCCGCGCACCAGCCCTGCGGCGTTGGCAATCACGCTCTGGGACATATCAAATACCGCCATGACGATATTGAATGTATTGGAGAGAATGAGAATAGCCGCCGCCGTTTTGAAAATCCACTTGAAGAAAATCCAGTAGTCCAGATCGTGTAGGTTGTTCTTTTCGATAATGAGCTGGATCAGCTCATAGGTGGCAACAAAGGTTAAAATCAGACCGGCAATCGGCAGTATCACCGTTTCAGAAAGCTGCCGTATGAGGGAAAAGACCCCGGCGTTCCAAGCCGCCGGGGTCGTCCCTACTTGCACCGCAATCTCTCCGACACGGGTATTGACCGTATCAAAAAGGCCCGTGAGGTTGCCCATGATACCCTCAATCAGCAGCCCTTTTATCCAGTCTGTAAGCCAGTCGGTGAGAAATCCCATAAGCTAAACCCTTAAAACAGGGAGGACAGCAGGGGGATCAGAGTGGTGCCGAGCACGATGATGCCGCCGCCAGCCATGAGCTGCTTCATACCCTGGCTCTTCGCGCCGGGGTTATCGGAGCCGTAGCCCTCCAGCAGGTTGACAACGCCCCACACGCCAAGGCCAGCGCCGAGGGCAATAACGAGGGTCTGCAAAGTGTTGATGGCAGAAGCGAAAAACTGCATATATTACTCCTTTTCTCCGGGCTATACCCGGCCATGAAAAAAGCCGCCCCGTGTAGGGCGGCAGCGTCCGTACCTCGGGACTCGTCGGCACAAACTTCGCTTTGCTACTTTGGGACAAAATGTCCCAAACTCCGCACGCTCCGTTGCGCCTCCTCTTCCCACAAAATCGCTGATTTTGCGGGAACCCTAAAAGCCCAAGGTTTTATACAAAAGCGTCTGGATCGTCGAGGTCGTCATAGTTGAGGATGTCCTCGTCCTCTTCTGTGAGCGCCTCGGCGGGCACATCCACTTCGTACACCTCACAAGCCTCGTTGGGGCCGGGCCGCCTGCGGCGGTTTATCAGCCTGTCGAGGTTAAAGGCGTTTTTCTTGTCGGCCTCAGCCGTAAACTTGTAGTTGGGGTGTTGCTTCAGATCGTATTTGCGGGAATAGAACGGGGGCAGGCCCCGGAGCTGCAAGATGCACCGATCACCGGGCATTGTGGCAAGCTCGCTGGGGGTCATCAGCTCCCGGCCCAGCCGCTGGATGTTTTGGCTGTAACTTTCGGACTGGCCCCGTGTGCGGCCATCCGTCTGCATGGAGATCGTGGACTTGCCCAGCCAGTTTTCCGATATTTCCTTGATAGTGCTGGCCTCGCGGCCACCGAGGAATATCACGCTGTCCATGTTGCCGAGGATCGTTTCCGCATTTTTATCGTAAATGGCCTTGCATTGAGCAAGCTGCTGATAGAGCAGTACAAGGCTCACCTCGCGGGAACGAATGACGGCCACCAGCTTTTCCAGCCCCGGCACTTGGCCCGTATTGGCCGCCTCGTCCCACAGGACGCGCACATGATGGGGCAAGCGGCCCCCATGCACATTGTCGGCCCGTTCACACAGGAGATTGAACATCTGCGAAAAAGCGAGAGCGACCAAAAAATTGTAGGTGCTGTCCGTATCGCTGATGCAGAAAAATGTTGCCGTCCGTCTGTCACCCATACGGTCAAGTTCCAGTTCATCGTAGCTCATAATCTCCCGGAGCTGGGGGATGTCAAAGGGAGCCAGACGAGCACCGCAGGAAATCAAAATGCTTTTGGCCGTCTTGCCGCTGCTTAACTTGTACTTTTTGTACTGCTTCACAGCAAAGCAATCCGGCTTTCGCTTTTCCAACCCGGCAAACATATAGTCCACCGCGTTCATAAAGTCCTCGTCATCCTCCTTGACCTCCATGCCGGAGATCATGTCCACCAGCGTATTCATATTGCGATCTTCCTCCGCGCCCTCGAAAATGATATAGCCCAGCAGGGCGCAGTATAGGAGCGTTTCGGCCTTCGTCCAGAACGGATCGCCCTCTTTGCCCTCGCCCTTGGTGTTGGAAATAAGGGCATTGACGAACTTTAGGATGTCGGACTCGTTCTTGATATACGCCAGCGGGTTATAGTGCATGGACTTGGAGAAGTCGATGCTGTTGAATACCTTGATTTTGTACCCCCGCTTTTGGAGAAAGCTGCCCACTTGGGACAGGACGCCGCCCTTCGGGTCTACCACCACGAAAGAGGAATGGGCCTGTAAAAGCTGGGGCGTGAGCCAAAAGCGGGTTTTGCCCGAGCCGGACGATCCGATGACACAGGTATTGAGGTTTCGGGCGTTGGCCGGGATCTTGGGCCGGGTGTTCATGGTGAGAAACTCCGTCCCGGTCAGAATGACATTGTTTTCAAACTTGGGATCGACAAAGGGCTTGATGTCCTTTTCGTTTCCCCACCGGGCCGAGCCGTACTCCTCGTCACGCCGGAACTTCTTGGCTTTTTTACTTTTCATGTGGATGAACAGACGGAACGCCACGGCTCCCACGATACCAACCAGCCAGTCAACAGGGTTTAGCCCCGGCGCGAAATCGGCAAAGGCCGGGCCGATAGTCTGGCCGATCCCCATCACTTTTGTTAGGAAACCCGCACCAGCGGCCAGCCGATAGGCCGTACTCAATTTGAGGAACGCCCAGCCGATGAACACATACGGGATATTGGGAATGAGGAATTTTCGGAGCTTATCTGTTTTCATGCGCCGCCTCCTTCACACGCTCCCGCTGTTTGGGCTTTTCACGGGTGAGCTGATCTCCGGCCCGCTTGATCTGATCCCGGATGGGGATGCGCCTGGACTTGGACTTGTTCAGCACCTTTTTGGAATACTCCGAGAAACAGGCGGTCATGGCATCAGCCTGTCCCGCCTTGAAAAACAACAGGTATTTGTCCGGGCCTGTCTTGTAAAAGGCATAATCCACATTCCACTTCCGGGCCACCCGGTCAAAACTTTTGGTATCGCCGGACAGCTCCAGACTGTTGGTAGACACGCCATGCCGCATAAGTTGCTTGACCGTCTGTTTGCCGTGAGGGATCTGCCGGGCGCGGTGTTCTTTGGCGATTTTGCGCCCCACAGCGGCCACCACATAGGCAAGGCTCCGCGCCGTCAGCTTACTGGCCCGGACGGAAACTGCAACAGTACGCCGGGAAATATCTTCTTCTATCAGCTATGCCGCCTCCTTTCTCACCTCGGGACAAGTTGTCCCAAGGTGGGGTTATCGTTCCGTATGGCCCAGCGTGGGCCGTTTCCGTTCCCCCTCCAGCGAGGAACGGTCTATAATTTCCTTGAAAGCTGACATCTGCTCCCGGATGGACAGCTTGGGCATGGAGAAAACGCGGTGCTCGTCGGGAATGTCATCCCGGCCCGTGTAGTGCTCTATAAAGCTGCTGCGGTTGTCGGCCACATATCCACCGGGGGCATAGTGGCCGCCGTCATTGATCCGCACATCCCGCCCGTATGCCTCATAGTCGATATAATCAATGAGGTGTTCCGGGACTTCCACACCGCCGAACTCCAGCACATACATACGGCCCAGCTCCTCGTCACTACGGACACCGGAATAGAACTCAAAGCAATCCAGATTTTGCGTGAGGTTGATTAAGTCTTTTACGCTACCTGTGTATTCGCCAGCGTCTATGACCGCCTCAAACTTTTCTATATCGCTCTGATCCATTTCCGACAGCAGCGCGGCCAGATAGTTGAGCTCGTCAATGCTTTCATATTCGCCCAAGTGCTCATGCAGCCCCAGTACATCGCCGTCAAAGCTGGTTATGAAAATCTCCTCATACCGTATGCCGTCCACGCCGATGCGCTTTAAGAGGGACTGTACCTCCTCCGCCGTGGTGGGAAATTTCAGCGTTTCGCCCACAAGCTGCCCCTCGGCATATTTGCCGAGGTTGGTAATGTAGGCTTCCAGCAGGGCCGCCATATCAGCGGCGGCCCTGTCCCTTGACCGTCAAGATGCCCTCCAGCGTGGTTGCCGTGATACCCAGCCGCTGGGCAACAGCAATATCGTTCTTCATAGCCTCGGTGACGGTATGGCCGCACACCACCAGCACATGAGAGCGTTTGAGCAGATTACGGGCCATGTCGATCCCGCTTTTATGCTCCTCGGGAATGGCATCATTGAGGAACAGGGGATGGAACAGCGTGGGGCAGATGGGCGAAAAGCCCGCCTCATACACGCTGCGGCAATACTGCGCCGCCTGTTTTGCGTTTTCGGCATCGCTGCCGCACCACGCAGCGGTGATATATGCGAGGGGTCGTTTCATTGTTAAAACCTCCATTCAATGAAAAAACCTCGGGACAAATTGTCTCGAGGTTACAGGCTCTTATCCGTTTTCTTTTCGGGCTTGCCCAGCTCGGGGGGCTGCTTGGCCTTCCAGTCATCCAGCAGGGCCATGATCTGATCCTTCATCTGACGGGGGGACTTGTCCTTGCCGAAATACTTTTCCAGTTCCGCGCTATTGATAATCACCTTATCAACCTCCTTCTTTTCTTCCATCAAAATGCCGTCGATCACATCGCCGTTCAGCTTGCCCTCTTGATCCAGCTTGCGGAGCCGCTGGGCTTGGGATAGGGACGGAGAGGACTGCTGGCCCTCAATGGACACGGCGATATACTTCTGATGTTTGGGCCGGATAAAGGAAATCTCCACGGCGGGGGTAAATGCCAGCTTTTTTTCGTCCAGCATTTTCTGCAAATCCGGCACCAGCTCGGTCAAGCGGATATACCGCTGTACCTGTTTGTAGTTCATGCCGTTGCGATCACCCACGATCTGCGTGGAGCGTTTACCCGCCTCCTGTGCGTCCTCACCGGGACGAGCGCCTTGGTGCTTGATGGCCTCCACCTGCATTTTCAAAGACTGTGCCTTTTCCGTGGGCAAAATCTTTTCGCGGTGGCGCAGGTTGTCATCCGTCATAGCGAGGATGGCCTCGTCATCGGTCATGTTACGGACAATACAGGGCATATTCACAAACCCGGCCAGCTCGCTTGCCCTCTGGCGGCGGTGGCCCGCGATGATCTCATACCCGCCATCCTCGGTGGGGCGCACCAGCGCGGGCTGGTTTACACCACTTGCCCGGACGGACTCCACAAGGCCCTGCATCTCGGCATCGTCACGGACACCAAAGGGATGGTTTTTGAACGGGCGCAGCTCGGACAGATTGAGGTAGACAATTTCCTCTTTTTCTGCGCGGGTAGCGTCACGGGGCGCGGCGGGCTGCTCCGGCGCGGCAGGGGCGGGAGCCTCCTGCGGATTGGGTGCAGCATTTTCCGGGGCAGCCTTACTTTGGGACATTTTGTCTCGCGTGGGCGGCTTGGCCTTGTCGGGGGCCGCCTTGTCAGCCTTTGCCGGGCGGCCCTTGCTGGCCTTGGCCGCTGCTTTGTCCTTCGACTCCGTGGTTTTCTGCTTGGGAGCCTTTTCCTTCGGGGCCTTGTCCTTTCCGGCCTCCTCACGGGCGGCGGCGAAATCCACCACCTTGCCAGAGGGAGCAGGGGCAGGATCACTCTTGTCCGGGGTGGCAGTCTGCTTGGCCTCCTTGTCGGGCTTGAGCGGCTCGGGAGCCGCAGGGCTGGGAGCCTCCGGGACGGTGGGCTCCGCCTTTTCTGCGGGAGCTGCCTTTTCAGCCGGGGCGGGATCTGCCACAACGGGCTCGGCCTTGCCGGGAGCAGGCTGCTCCTGCGCGGGGGCCGTGTCAGTCGTTTCTGCCTCGGGGCCGATATTCTTTTTATCGTCTGCCAATGTCAAACCTCCTTTGTCTTGAAATGAAAAAAGCCAGCCCGATGGCTGGCAGCAGATAAGGGACTCCTCCTTTCAAGTTGTGGTGTATGAAAACGCCGCCCATAGTCTCACTCGGGCGGCGTAATGCTCAATATGAAATTGTTTTAGAATAAATACCTTGCTTGACAACTCGGATTTAATTTTAGATTAGATTTTTTCGCGGTGGCCTTCGTTCCACATTTTTTCATCGACATCGGCCATCATCAGCTTTAACAGGATGTCCGACATACTTTCACCGTTTTTATCATAACGGGGCTCCACGATAAAAACGCGATTGCCGATCTCATATCTTTGCGGCTCACCAGCTATATATTCTTTCTCCATACTCAACACCCCCTTTCGCTATGGAACAAGGAAATTATACCATGCGAAAAGGGAATTGCGGTATCGAGCTTGTTTTCAAATTTAGTATTGATATGCGGTCTGGCCCCAGCTATAATGAATTTCAAGAAAAACGCCGATGGTTTTGCGGCTTTTGGTGGGGTGTCCCGCGTATTGAACGCTCTATTGGCCCGATTTAGAGGGGTATGTAACCGATCTAACCGGGAGAGCGCCACACTGGCAGTGTGGAGGTCATGAGTTCGATCCTCACCGTCTCCACCAGAAGCCGCACTTTTTCGGAATGAAAAAGTGCGGTTTTTCTTTTTTCGGAAACCGGACTCCCACAAGGCGTCCCGCGCTGCCCGGCGGGGCGGGGAAAAGGGATTTTTCCGTTCTTCATGTAAAATCCATAAAGCCCTGTTATACTACCGAATAAGGGGGGACCTGGATGAAACGCATATTGATTGTGGAGGACGACCTGGATATTCAGGAGCTGCTGGACGCCTACCTGCGGGACGCGGGCTATGACACGGTGCTGGCGTCGGACGGGGTGGAGGCGCTCGACCGCTTCCACGAAGCGCCGTTCGATCTGGCGCTGCTCGATGTAATGCTGCCCAAGATCGATGGGTTCGGCGTGTGCGAGCTGATCCGGCGGGAATCGCGCCTGCCGGTCATCATGCTGACCGCGCTCGACGGGGAGGCCGAGCAGCTCCGCGGCTTCGACCTGGAAATCGATGATTATATTGTAAAGCCGTTTTCCATGCCCATCCTGCTGCGCAAGGTGGCGGCGGTGCTGCGCCGCACGGGCGGCGGGACCGGCGTTTCGCATGTGATACGCTACCGCGGGCTGACGCTCGATCCGGACATGATGGAGGCGCGGCTGGAGGGCCGCCCGCTGGAGCTGACCGCGCGTGAGTTTGAGCTGCTCCGCGCCTTTATATCCAGTCCCGGGCGGGTGTTCACGCGCGAGGTGCTGCTGGCGAAGATATGGGGCTATGATTTCTTCGGGGACGAGCGCGTGGTGGACAGCCATATCAAAAACCTGCGCCGCAAGCTCGGCGTGGATTATATCGAGACCGTGAGAGGGGTGGGCTACCGTGCTGCGAAAGAAAATCCGTGAAAGCCTGACCGCGCGTATCTTCCTGCTGACCTTCGCCCTGCTGCTGGGCGCGGGCGCGATCACCTTCGGATGCATCGCCTGGGCGACGCCGATCACCTATACGGCGGTCATAAGCAGCGCGATAGAGGAGCAGATGAACGAATTGGTCGACCGGCTGGCGCAAACAGAGCGTGAGGACTGCGGGCCGCTGCTTGATGAATTTATCCGCAGCGCAGGCGCGGATGCCATGCTGCTGGGTGCGGATGGCAAGGCGGTGGACACCGGCTCACAGTTGGCGGTTTATTCGCTGTATGAAAACGACAATGTGGTGGTTTTGACCGCGGAGGACAGCGGAAAAAGCGACGGTATAGCGTTTGGAGTGGCGGGCAGCATGTGGGAGGACAGCGTGCTGTCAATCACCGGCACGGCAACCAGCGTCCTGACCGCGGAGGTCACCTTCCTGCACGACACCGCCCCCTACGAGCTGTACGTCCAGCCGTATGCGCAGCCGGAGAATCAGGCGGTGCAGGCGCTGCTGCGCGCCGCGCCATGGCTGCTGCTCGCGATGCTGGTGTTTTCGGCGGGCTGCGCGCTGCTGTATTCCCGCTATATCACGCGGCCGATCATCCGGTTGAGCGGCATCGCGCGCCGCATGGAACATCTGGATTTTGACTGGCAGTGCGCGGAAAAGCGCCGCGACGAGATCGGCGCGCTGGGCCGCAGCCTGGACGGCATGGCGCAAAAGCTGAAGGAGGCCCTGACCAGCCTGCAGGCCGCAAACGAGGCGCTCCGCAGCGATATGGAGCGCGAGCGGGAGCTGGAACGGCAGCGATTGGCGTTTTTTTCCGCCGCGTCGCATGAGCTGAAAACGCCGGTCACGATCCTCAAGGGACAGTTGACCGGCATGCTGGACGGGGTTTCCGTATATCGGGACCGTGACAAATACCTCGCGCGGTCGCTTGCTGTGACCGCGCGCATGGAAGAACTGATACGCGAAATCCTGACCGTTTCGCGGCTGGAATCGGACGGCGCGCCGGTAAAAATCGAGCGTTTTGACCTGTCTGAACTGGTGCGGGAACAGTTGGAGCAGGATGAAGCGCTGTTCGAGCAGCGCGGCCTGCGCCTTCGAGTGTCCCTGCCGGACGGGGTGCCGGTGCTGGGGGAGCGCGCCCTGCTGGGCAGGGCGGTCGAAAACCTGCTGTCCAACGCCGCGCATTATTCGCCCGCGGGCGCCGAGGTCCGCGTCAGCACCCGAATGCGGGACAGCCGGCCGGTGCTGACGGTCGAAAATACCCGCGCGCACCTGTCGGAAGCGGATATCCCGCATCTGTTTGAAGCGTTTTACCGCGCCGAGCAGTCCCGCAACCGCCGGACGGGCGGCAGCGGGCTGGGGCTGTATCTGGTGCGTATGATTTTGCAGCGGTGCCATGCCGTTTGCACGGCCTGCAACACGCCGGAGGGGGTATGCTTTACCATTACGTTCCCGCCGCTCGATTGAGCGGCGGGTTTCTTCATAGAAAACACACATTCGCTTCAAACCGGCTCCATGCGGCGCGGATATACTGGGCGTCAGAAATCGCAAGAAAGGACGCTGACACATGAAAATCAGTATCAACAGCCTGTCCATGACCTATCCCAACGGCAAGCAGGCGCTGCAGGACATCTCCCTTGAGCTGGAAAGTCCCAGCCTGGTCGGCCTGCTGGGGCCGAACGGCGCGGGAAAGTCCACCCTCATGAAGCTGCTCGTGGCAGGGCTGACCGAATCGGCGGGGACGATTCTGGCCGACGGCGCGCCGCTGCGGAAAAACGAAACCGCCTATAAGCGGCGACTGGGCTATCTGCCGCAGAGCTTCGGCCTGTATGACGAACTGACGGTCGAACGGTTTCTGGAGTACATGGCCGCCCTCAAGGGACTGCCCGACCAGAAAAAGGCGGTGCGGGCCGTGCTGTCGGAGGTCAATTTGGAGGAAAAACGGCGCGCGCGGATACGCACGCTGTCCGGCGGGCAGCGGCAGCGGGTTGGCATCGCGCAGGCCCTGCTGGGGGAGCCGCGGTTCCTGATCTTTGACGAGCCGACCGTCGGGCTGGATCCGGAGGAGCGCATCCATTTCCGCAACCTGTTTTCGCGCGCGGCGCAGGATAAGCTGGTGCTGCTGTCCACCCATATCATCGAGGATGTGCAGTCCGTATGCAACCGACTTATCGTCATCCATCATGGCCGCATCCGCTTTTCGGGTACGCCGCAGGAGCTGATCCGCATGGCGCGGGGGCATGTCTGCACCTTTTCCGAACAGCCGGAGGGGGACGCGGCGCTGCATATCACCGCGCGCGTCAACACCGCGGACGGGGTCCAATGCCGCGCGGTGGCGCGCGCGCTGCCCGCCTACGCCCAGCCGGCCGAGCCGACGCTGGAGGACGCCTACCTCTACCTGATCGAGGAGGCGGAAACATGAGCCTGCGTGCATTGTTTCGCGTTGAGCTGGGGCGGCTGTTGTGCGGGCGGTTGACCTGGCTGGCCGTCGCGGCGACCCTGCTGGGGCCGCTGGCGGGATACGGGCTGTACCGGCCGGCGTATGGGGATTCCATGGCCTCCCTGTATCTGGCCAACCCCATGCTGGCCGGCGGGCTGATCGGGGCGGCGGCTTTCGCGCTGCTGATGCTGGCGAGCCTGGAAAAGCCGCGCCGCAGCCGGCTCGCCGCAATCACCGACGCGGCGCTGTCCCCGCTCCGGCTCGCGGCCGTGCGGCTGTTCTCCGTGCTGGCTGTGGCCGTGCTGACCGTGCTGGCAGCCGGCCTGCTGTACCTGCCCTATACCTGGTACAAGCTCGACATTGTCTTTTCTCTGGGGGATTACTGGCTTGCGGCCGCGCTGATTCTGCTGTCCGGTCCGGTCATGGGAACGCTGCTGGCGGCGTCGGTCGATCAGTTCGTATGCCGGCTGGATATCAGCCTGGCGGTTGTGCTGGCAGGCATCGTTTTCTCCCAGGGCGCGTGGTGCAGCCGCTTTTTCCTCGCCCAGTGGTGCGTGCCGCTTGTTACCGCCTTGTCGGATGCGTTCGGCAGCGCGGTGATCTGGCGCACCGCGCTGTACAGCCGTATCGTCTGGCTGTGCCTGCTGACCGGCCTGTACCTGCTGTCGCTGCTGGGGGTGCGGCAATATGGCCGCGGGCTGATAGGATCGTTTGCACGCCATCTGCGGTTTGCCGCCCTGCCGCTGCTGGCGATCGTGTTGGCGGCCGGAGGCGGCATCCTGTGGGCGCGGCAGCCGTTTATCGACCACAGCCCCGCGGATTGGATGAGCTACCAGCCGGAGGACCGCAGCAACACGACCCTGACGCTGGCCGGCACGGAGATCGAAGCGCGTATTGAAAGCTACCTGCTGGGTACGCTGTCCGGCACAGCCTCCTATCGGCTTACCAATACGTCGGGGGAGCCGCAGGAGCTGTATTTCGAGCTGGATTCCGGCTATCGGGTGCGGGAGGTCACGGCCAATGGCAGCCCTGTGGAATGGGAGGATATGCACAACGACTATATCGCCGCGCGCGAGGTGCGCTGCGTGCTCCCCGCGGAGGAACAGATCACGCTGGTCGTGGAGTACGGCGGCATGCCGAAAATGTGGAACGCACAGGAAGCGCTGATGAGCAGCGCCGGCTTCATCAGCGGGAAAGGGCTCGAACTGTACGGGTCGCACCTCGCCCCGTCCCTGCCCCTGCAATTGGCGGGGGAGGAAACGCCGGTCACGCTGGATATCGCGCTGCGGGATGCGATGACGCTGGTGTCCTCCGGAACGACGCGCAGGGGGGCGCCGAATGGCGACGGGACGACCACCTGGCATGCCGAGGACGCAGGCGCAGGCGAACTGCGCGTTTTCGCGGGCGACTATGTGTGCCGGACGCTGGAGGGCGGCGGCTTCCCGATCGAATTCTGGTACAGCGCCAAATACGAGCCGCGCCTTGCGGGCGAGGGGATTGGCATCATGCAGGAGGCGATCGACTATTGCACCGAACACTATGGCCCGCGTACCTTTACGCAGGACAAGCCGTTCAAGATCGTGCAGAGCACGGTGTTCCAGTTTGGCGGGAGCGCGAGTGGGAACATCAGCCAAATGGGGGAGAGCTATTTCAGCGATCAGAACCTGGCCTCTGCGGACAAAGGCGCGGACAGCGCCGAGGTGCTGGCGCATGAGATCATCCATCAGTGGTGGGGGCTGGGCGTTTCCCTGATCGATATGGAGGACGCGAACTGGACGGACGAGGGCATGACGACCTACTCGACCTACCGGCTGATGGCCGAACGGAAAGGAGAGGAGTATGCCCGCGCAAATTATGTCGAAAAGTGGGAGCGCACCACGTCGCAGAACGCGCAGTCGTTTTATATGCGGCATCCGGAATATCTGGCGGTCCTGCCCGAAGCATATGCGGCCGAGGTAAAGGCCGCGGCCGATTCGGTCAACTGGTACGACGGCACGGCGCTGATGATCTACCGCGCGGAGCAGAAGATCGGGCGGGAAAGGCTGGACGCGGCGCTGGCGCGGCTGTATACGCAGGGGGGCGGCGAGCTGCCGCCGTATATCACGCTGGGCGATTTTCTGAACGCCTGCGGTTTGGAGGAAGGAGAGATCGGACGTGCGTAAGGTGTTTGTGTGCGAGCTGCGCCGGCTCCTGCTGAACAAATTTTTCTTCGGCATATTGGCGGCGGTGCTGCTCTACGGCTGGCTGCTGCTTTCCGGAGAGGTGATACTGGGCGTTGCGTACACCGCGCCGTTCTCGCCGTGGAGCTTTGGATATTATCTGGCGCGGCTGCTGCCCCTTTTGTGGGCGGGTACGCTGTTTTTCCTGACCTTCTTCACCTCGGAGGGCGAGCGGCGGACCGCGGTGTTGACCGACGCGACTGCGGTGGACCCGCGCCGCTTTGCGGGCGTGCGCTGCATGGCGCTGCTGGTGGGGATGCTTCTGCTGCTTGGCGCCGCCGTGCTGCTGGCCGCGGTATTCTTTGCCTATACGCTGCACTGGCACGATTGGGGGAGCCTGCTGCTTCCGCTGCTGGCAATCGCGGCGCCGCCGCTTGTGTTTGCGGCGGGGAGTGGCTGGCTGCTGGGCGGCGCATGCCCGTGGCTGGTATACGGGTGGATGCTCGCGCCGTTTATCCTGTCCGCGCTGCCGCTGCCCGAGGCGCTCGGCCTGTGGAACGGCACGCTGCTGCGGAGCTATCCGCTCACCCTGCCGGCCGACCCGCCCTTCACGCTGCCGGCCGCGGTGTGGGTGGCGCAGGGGCTTTTGCTGCTGGCCGGCCTCCTGCTGCTGGGCGTCCGGATTTTCCGGCGCGGCAGGCGCGCATGAATACGGAAAGCCCGCACTCCATTCGGAGTGCGGGCTTTCCGCTTTGTTAGGATAGGGGAGGTATCAAAATGATGAGGAAAACGGCAAATGCCGTTGCTATGGGTAAGGTTTAGCGCTGGATGCGGCCGGAGCCGTCGCCGCCGGCGAGCTTCTCGACCTCGGCGACCGTTACCATGTTGTAGTCGCCCTCGATGGTGTGCTTGAGCGCGGAAGCCGCGACAGCAAACTCTACCGCGTCCTGGGTGGACTTGCCGTTCAGAAGCGCGTAGATCAGGCCGCCGCCGAAGCTGTCGCCGCCGCCGACGCGGTCGATGATGCGCAGCTCATACTTCTTGGAGAAGCAGTACTCGCCGGTCTTCGCGTCGAACAGCATCGCGCTCCAGCCGTTGTCGGAAGCGGAGTGGGACTCGCGCAGGGTGATGGCAACCTTTTCAAAGCCGAACTTGTCCGCCAGCTGCTTGGCGACAGACTTGTAGCCCTCGTGGTTGATCTCGCCCGCGTAGATATCGGTGGACTCGGCCTCAATGCCGAACACGTCCTTGGCGTCCTCCTCGTTGGAGATGCACACGTCTACATACTGGCACAGGTCGGTCATGGCCTCGCGCGCCTGCTCGCGGGTCCAGAGCTTGCCGCGGTAGTTCAGGTCGCAGGAGATCTTGACGCCGTGCGCCTTGGCCGCCTGGCAGGCCTCGCGGCAGATATCGACAACATTCGGGCCGAGCGCCGGAGTGATGCCGGTGAAGTGGAACCAGTCCACGCCCTCAAAGATCTTGTTCCAGTCAAAATCAGCGGTGGTCGCTTCCTGGATCGCGGAATGCGCGCGGTCGTAGATGCAGACCGAGCCGCGCTGGGAAGCGCCCTTCTCGTTGAAGTAGATGCCGACACGGTCGCCGCCGCGGACGATCTTGCTGGTATCCACACCATAGCGGCGCAGGGAGTTGACCGCGCACTGGCCGATGGTGTGCGCCGGCAGCTTGGTGACGAACGCGGCGTCCATGCCGTAGTTCGCCAGCGAAACGGCAACGTTGGCCTCGCCGCCGCCAAAGGTGAATTCGAGATGGTCAGCCTGTACGAAGCGCTCGTAATTGTACGGCTGCAGACGGATCATAAGCTCGCCAAAGGTTACGATTTTCATGATTTTCCCTCCGTAATGATAGGTTGTGATTATTTCTTGCCGACCAGGTGTACGGCGAAGCCGCAGATTTCGTCGGTCAGGTAAATTGCGTTGAGCGTGCCGTCAGCCTTGAACTTGGCGGTCGCGTCGTCGAATGTAAAGCCGCGCCCCTCCAGCTCCGCTTTGGCGGCGGCGACGTCCGGCGTGCCGATGGCGATGTGTCCGTTCCGGCCCTTATAGGGCTCCTTCATCACCTCGACGCCCGTTCCGGCGAAGACCGAGCTGTTGCCCGGCTTTACCGCAAAGCCGAACAGGGTGGAAAACATTTCAGCGGTCTTGAGGGCTTCCTGCTCATTGGCGGCATTGATGCCGATGTGCGCCAGAGAATACTCAGCCATTGCGCGCCTCTTTCACGATCTCGACCGACTTCTTGCACAGGTCGGTGATCTCATCCCACTTGCCGCCCTCAATCAGGTCGGCGGTGACCATGTAGGAGCCGCCGCAGGCAGCGATGACCGGATTCTTGGCATAGTCCGCCAGGTTCTTCAGCGAGATGCCGCCGGTCGGCATAACCTTGAACATCGGGAACGGGGCGCTCATGGCCTTGATCTTGGCGATGCCGCCGGACTGCTCGGCGGGGAAGAACTTGAGAACCTCAAGGCCGAACTTGTAGGCGGTGTGATAATCGGTCGGGGTGGTGCAACCGGGGAAGATCTGCACGCCGACTTTCTTGCAGTAGGCGACGATTTCGGGATCCATGCCGGGGGTGACGATGAACTGCGCACCGGCGGCCATCGCCTCGTCTACCTGGTCGGTGGTCAGGACAGTACCCGCGCCTACGAGCATTTCCGGATAGGCGTCGTGCATAGCCTTGATGGCCTTGGCGGCGCCCGCCGCGCGGAACGTGACCTCGGCAACCGGTACGCCGCCGTCGATCAGCGCCTTTGCCAGCGGAACCGCGTCACGGTCGGGATTGTTGAGCTTGATTACCGGTACGACACCGATGGACTGGACCTTTTTCTCGATTTCATTCATTGCGATCATCCTCCGTGTTTCATATTGTGGAATATTGTTTCACGAATTCACTTGCTGATTTAATTATAGTACTTTACCGTCAGATTGCAAGAGTTTTCTGCTAACAATCTGTGCAAAGTTTCTCTTGTGTTTTTGTGTAAAATCTATTAAAATGAAACAAGGTTTTATAATGCGGAACAAAAGGGAGGAAATTCCATGGCAGAATCCTCGTCGGTCCAGTCGTTGGAGCGGGCGTTTGACCTGCTGGAAAAGCTGTGCCGCAGCCGGAACGGCATGACGATCGGCACGCTGTCGGCGGAAACCGGCCTGCATAAAAGCACGGTACACCGGCTGCTGGCAACGATGTGTACGCGCGGCTATGTGCAGCGGGACGCGGAGACCAGCGTTTACCGCGCGGGCATGCGCCTGTGCGAGCTGAGCAGCTATATTGTGGAGAACATGGATGTGATCGAGCGCGCCCGCGCGCCGCTGGAGCGCCTGGGGCATGAAACCGGAGAAACCGTCCACCTGGTCCTGCAGGAGGAGCGCGATATCGTTTATATCCATAAGGTGGAAAGCGTGAGCGGCGCGATCCGCATGTTCTCGCGCATCGGCATGCGCCGCCCGCTGTACTGCACGGGCGTGGGCAAAGCCATCCTGGCCACCTGGCCGGACGAGGAAGCGCGCGCGCTCTGGCGCGCCAGCGACGTCCGCCCGTGGACGCCCTATACGATCGTGGATGAAGCCGCGTTTTTTCAGGAGCTGGCGCAGGTCCGGCGGCTGGGCTACGCGATGGATAACGAAGAAAACGAGCTGGGCGTGCGCTGCATCGCGGCGGCGATTCCGGATTATCGCGGGCGCGCCTCGTATGCGATCTCGGTTTCCGCGCCGCTGACGCGCATGTCGGACGAGCGCATCGCCGCGCTGCGTGTGCCGCTGCTCGAAACGCGGGACGAGATCGCGGAGGCGATCGGCGGCGGCATGTACGGAAAGCGGTAACCGCGGAAAGGGAGAGGGTAAGATGTCACAGGTGCTCACGCTGCCGCACGGCAGGCTGACCCGCTTTGCCGCCGCGCAGCACGGCCCCAAGCCCGCGCTCATTCTGTGTCCGGGCGGCGGGTACGAATTCTGCTCGATTCGGGAGGGCGCGCCCGCAGCGCGCGCCTTTGCGCGGGACGGCGTCGAGTCGTTCGTGTTGGAATACGACTGTGCGCCCGTGCCGCTGGACACGATGCCGCTGCATACGCTGGCCGCGGCGGTCGCGTGGGTGCGGCGGAATGCCGCGCAGCTTGGGGTCGCGCCGGACCGTATCGCGGTCGGGGGCTTTTCCGCGGGCGCGCACCTGGCGGGGACGCTGGCGGCGGTCTGGCACCGGCCGGAATGGTTTGCGCCCGATACCGACCTGCAGTGCCACCGGCCGAACGCGGCGGTGCTGTGCTATCCGGTGGTGACGGCGGGGGAATACGGCCATCGCGGCAGCTTTGCGCGTCTGGCCGGCGCGGATCCGGAAAAACAGCGTGCGTTTTCGCTGGAAATGCTGGTGGACGCGCGAACGCCGCCGGTGTTCCTGTGGCACACGCTGGAGGATCAGACCGTGCGGGTCGAGAACACGCTGCTGCTCGAAGCGGCGCTGCGGAAAGCGGGCGTGCCGCATGAGGTACACCTGTTTCCGCATGGCGTGCATGGGCTGGCGCTGGCGGATCTGGAAACCTGCGATCCGGCAAGAGGGCGCCGGCCGGACCGGCATGTGAACCGCTGGCAGGCGCTCTGCGCGGAATGGATAAAGGAGTTGTAAAACATGGAAATACGGCATGCGGCGCCGGCCGACCTGCCCGATCTGCTCGCGCTGTTCGACGCAGCGCGGCGGTTTATGGCGCAAAACGGCAACCCGCACCAATGGGGCAGCCGCTTCCCCACGAAAGAGATGCTCGAAGCGGATATCAACGCGCGGCGCAGCTATATCTGCGAGGACGAGGGGCGGCTCGCGGCGGCGTTCTGCTTCACCACGGAGGGGGAGCCGACCTATCGGGTGATTCGGGAGGGCGCTTGGCTGGACGACGCCCCCTACGGCGTGGTACACCGGATTGCGGCGGCGGAGCACGGGCGCGGCGCGGCGGCGTTCTGCCTGGAATGGTGCCTGGCGCGGTGCGGCAACATCCGTATCGACACCCACCGCGACAACAAGCCCATGCAGCGCCTGCTGGCGCGGCTGGGGTACACGTTCTGCGGCCTGATCGACCTGGAAAACGGGCGCGGCGAGCGGCTGGCCTATCAGAAACGGAGCCGATAAAAAATCCTGTCTTTTATAGACAGGATTTTTCTTTGATATAAACAAAATTAAAGATTGACTTTTATAAAATTAAATATTATACTAAAGTCACAGGAAAGGAAGTGATGGGGTGGCGATCGAGGTCGTACCGGAGTGGATGGCGCAGCTTGACGATGAGGATGTCTCTTTCATCAAAAAATTTATTTTGGCCTCCGGCTCGCTCAAAGAGGTCGCGGGCGTATACGGCGTGACCTATCCGACCGTGCGCCTGCGGCTTGACCGGCTGATCCAGAAAATCGAGATCGGCGAGCGCGAAGGGGAGGAGCCGTATATCGCGCTCATCAAACGGCTGGCGGTCAACGACAAGCTGGATTTCGACACGGCGAAAATCCTGATTAACGAGTATAAGAAGCAGAAGAACGAGGAGGGTTAGCATGATAAATCCGATTAAGTTGGTTTTCTGTTTGGCGCTGTTCGCGGCGGTCTGCGCGCTGGAGGTGTTTCTGTCCAAACGGCGGGCGTGGTGGCCCGGGCTGGTGCTGCCGGGGCTGTGGCTGGCGTATACGCTGCTGGCGGCGGTCTGCGCGGTCACAGGCTATGCGCAGGCCTACGGCGAGCCGCTCCCGCTGACCGCGGAACTGGCCGTCAGCCTGCCGCTCAACCTGCTGTTGGCGAACATACCGACGCTGCTCCTGCTGGGGCTGTACGCCCTGTGCCGCTCGCGCCGGCGTAGAGAAAAGCAGATGGAACGCATGCAGGTGCAGGATTTGTAAGGGGGGATCGTTTTGGCGGGAGTAATGACAATGTCGGTCGTGGTGACCGTGCTGAACACGCTGGTGCTGGTGGCGGTGCTGGCGGGCGTGATCGTGCTTGAGGTCTGGCTGTCGCGCCGCAAAAGCCGGTGGCCGGGGCTGATTATGCCTGCTCTGTCGCTTATGCTGTCGCTGCTGCTGGTGTTGGGCGGCGTGGTGTTTACCTCCATAGGCGGCGCGGCGAGCGAGCTGCAGGTGGTCGATGAGGAAACCGGCGAGGTACTCTATGAGGAGCGGCGGGTGGAACAAACGTCGGACTGGACGCTGGGCGATACCGTCCAGGTCGGGATTATCCTGCTGGTAAGCAACATCCCAACCTTTGTGCTGTTGGGGGTATATTATATCGGGCGGGAAAAGCTCCGGCGGGAAAGGCTGCTGGAAAAGATGAACATACAGGATTTGTAAAACAAAAAACGCCGTTCCGGACAGACGCATCCGGACGGCGTTTTCAATTATAAGCAAACAGCTTGCGGCAGGCAAGGGACACATAGCCGCCAAGCGCAGCGGCCATCTCCCTGGAAGCAACGGCTTTGTCCGCCAGCGTCACGATCCATGCGATCCGCGTGCGCGGCATGGCCGCGAGCGGGAACATGTGCCGCGCGATTGCCTCGCATTCGCGCTCGGTCAGGCCGAACGTATGCTTCGCGCGGTCGGCCGCGATATGGCCGTGTACAAACGCGTGCATGCGCATCACGCGCCGCAGGCCGGAATACCGGCGCAGGTAACGGCGGAAACGCTCGCCGTGCCAGTCGTAACCGAAGAAATCGTGCAGCAGCGCCGCGCGGACAACAGAGGCGGTCTCGTCTCCGGACAGACGCATCCGGCGGGCGATGGCATACGCCGCCTGAGCCACGGCGACCGAATGGTCGTACACGGAATTTTCCGCGCCGTGGTGCTGGAGCTGCAGAAGCTGCAGAAAGCGGGGATGCTTCAGGATATCCCCTGCAAGCCGCTGTATCTCGCTGTCCATGGGACTCACCCCTTTCTGGTTTTCTGCCTTTATTATATGCCGCAGAATGCACAAAAACAAGAGGGTGTTTGTTACATTTTTGTGACGTTTATTCGGGCAAGCCCGCTAAAAGCCGGCGGCATACCCGCCGGTGGAGCAGCACCGCCGCGGCAAGGCCGCAGGCCTCTGCAAGCGGGAACGCCAGCCAGAGGGCCGACAGGCTGACGCGCGAGAGCAGCACGGCGGCGGGCAGGAGGAGGACAAGCTGACGCAGCAGCGCCACGATAAGCGACTCGCTTCCGCGGCCCAAACCCTGCATGCAGCCGGACAGGATGACGGAAACGCCGGCAAAGCAGAACGAAGTGGAGATGATGCGGATAGCGGGTACGCCGAGGGCGAGCATGGCGTCCGAGGCGTCGAACAGCCGCAGAAGCGGTACAGGCAGCGCTTCGAACAGCAGCGTACCCGCCGCCATGATGCCGAGCGCGAGCAACAGCGCATATCGGGTGATCCGCTCGATGCGGCGGCGGTTTTTCGCACCGTAGTTGTAGCCGATCATGGGGATGAGCGCGTTGTTAAGGCCGTAGACCGGCATGAACAGGAAGTTCTGCAGCTTGTAATACACGCCGTAAAAGCCGACTGCGGTCTGGGAGAACGGCATCAGGATGCGGTTGAGGCCAACCGTGAGCACGCTCAGCAGGGATTGCTGCAGGGCGGCGGGCAGGCCGATGCGCACGATCTCCGCAAGGATGCGGACATCCGGCCGGAAGCCGCGTACATGGATGCGGACATCCTGATTAAAGCGCACATTGATGAAAAAGCCGATTGACATGGCGGTGATCTGGGAGAGCACGGTCGCGAGCGCCGCGCCCGTGGTACCGAGCGCGGGGCAGCCGAACAGCCCGAAGATCAGGATCGGGTCGAGGACGCAGTTGAGCAGCGCGCCGATGAGCTGCGTGACCATGTGGTAGACCGTGTTGCCGGTCGCCTGCATGAGCCGTTCCGCGACAAACAGCAGGAAAACGCCGCAGGATGCGGTAGTCACCACCGTCACATAGCCGGCGCCCATATCGACGACAGCGGGTACATCGGTGAACAGCGCGATAAAGTCGCGTCCGAACAGCAGCCCCAGCACAGCGAACACCAGCCAGAAGCAAATGGAAAGAAAAATGCCGTTGACCGCGACCGCGTCCGCTTCCGCCTGCTTTTTCTGTCCCAGCCGGCGCGACAGCAGCGCGTTGACGCCCACGCCCGCGCCGGTCGCAACCGCGATCATTAAAAGCTGCACCGGAAACGCAAGGGAAACGGCGGTCAGGGCGTCCTCACTGATGCGCGCGACAAAAGCGCTGTCCACAATGTTGTACAGCGCCTGCACGAGCATGGACAGCATGATCGGAAACGACATGGTAACGATCAGCCGCCCTTCGGGCATGGTCCCCATTTTATTTTCACCGGCCATATGCTTCACCCCGTTTTTACTATTATAACAGATAAACCGGCAAAGAAAAAGCCGCAGCTTTAAACTGCGGCTCTGTTCGGCTCACAGGCCGACCGGCGTGTCCATAATCATCTGGCGGTAGGCCAGCTCCTCGAAGCCGAGCATCCGGTACAGCGCGGCGGCGCGCACATTGCTTTCGGTCACCTCCAGCCGGTAGCGCGCGGCGCTGTTGTATTTTTCGTGTGCGGCAGCGATCATTTTGCGGCCGATGCCCGTGCCGCGCACGGTCTCGTCCACCATCAGTTCGTCCAGCCATACGCACAGCCCGCCCGCCTCATTCGACCAGGTGAGCGCGAGCAGCAGGTAGGCGCAGGGCGCGCCGTCGTCGTCCTCCGCGATCAGGCAGTCCGCGTAGGGCGTGCCGTGCAGCAGCAGTTCGAACGTGCGCTCGGCGTTCTGCGGCGGGATTGCATGGTCGCAGGCGGAAGAGCGGTAGAACGCCGCGTTGCGGCTGAGGAAAAAGTCGCGGTCGCGCGGCTCGATCGATCGGATATACATAGGAAAACCTCCTGTTTGACAAAAAACGGTGTTTCGCGTGCCTTTGCTTCCAGACAGCGGCTTCAGCCGAGCTGAGCGAGAGCCTGGTCAAGGTCCGCGATAATGTCCTCCACATTTTCCAAGCCGACCGAAACCCGCACAAGGCCCGGCTCGATACCTGCGGCAACGAGCTGCTCGTCCGTGAGCTGGCGGTGGGTTTCGCTGGCCGGATGCAGCACGCAGGTACGGATATCCGCCACATGGACCTCGTTGCAGGCAAGCTGCAGGCTGTCCATGAACTGCATGGCCGCGCCGCGGCCGCCCTTGATATCGACCGACATCACGCCCGAGGTGCCGAGCGGCAGATACTTCTGCGCGCGTTCGTAATGTTCGTTGCCGGGCAGGGCGGGGTAGCGCACGGAAGCGATCCTGTCCGACGCCTGTAGGTACTCGGCGACCGTGAGCGCATTTTCACAGTACCGCTTCATGCGCACGGGCAGGGTTTCCAGGCCGAGGTTCAAAAGGAATGCGGAGTGCGCCGCCGGATAACAGCCGAAATCACGCATAAGCTGCATGCGCGCCTTAATGATATAAGCCATGCTGCCGAATTCACGGGTATAGACAACGCCGTGATAGCTCTCGTCCGGCTCGGTGAAGTCGGGGAATTTGCCTGAGGCGGCCCAATCGAACCGGCCGCCGTCCACGATGACGCCGCCGCCCTGGACCGCGTGGCCGTCCATATATTTTGTGGTGGAATGGATGACGATATCCGCGCCCCATTCGATCGGGCGGCACAGGATGGGCGTGGCAAACGTATTATCGATGATTAGCGGCACGCCGTTTTTGTGCGCGATATCCGCCCACTTTTGGATATCGAACACGGTCAGCGCCGGATTGGCGAGCGTTTCACCAAACACAGCCTTGGTGTTGGGCTTGAACAGCTTCTGGATTTCTTTCGCGTCTGCTTCCGCATCCGCCCAGATACACTCGATGCCGAGCTTTTTGAGCGTCACGCCGAACAGGTTGATCGTGCCGCCATAGATCGTGGAAGCCGCGATGAAGCTGTCCCCCGCGGAACAGAGGTTGAGGATGGCGAGCAGGCTCGCCGCCTGGCCGGAGCTGGTGAGCATCGCGCCCACGCCGCCCTCCAGCGCGGCGATTTTCTTTTCCACCGCGTCGCAGGTCGGATTGGCAAAGCGCGAGTACATGTACTCGGTCGGCATATCGAACAGGGATGCGATCTTTTCGGTCGAATCGAACCGGTAGGTGGTAGACTGAACGATGGGCATGACGCCTGGGCCGCCGTTTTCGGGCTTGTAGCCCTCATGCAGGCATTTTGTTTCGATCTTCATATTTATTATAGCTCCTTTGCAGGAATTTTTTGCACAAGGGTATTTTAACACGCGGGGGAGGGAGGGTCAAGGGAATTGCGCCCCTTGGCACGGGGACGGTGCGCCGCCCGGCGCGGGGGCAAAAGGGGAGGACAACCCGCGTGGGTTTTCCTCCCCTTTTGAATTCCCTGCTTTCCTTTTTTCGCGGCTGCAGGGCTTGAACGCTTCCGCGGCGCTGGTTTGCGGCATTTGCTCCCGCAAATAAGGGCGCGCTCCGCGCGCAAGGTGGGTCACGCGTTCCATCTGCCGCCCATTTGCTGTATCACGGTAAGCACAACGGCTTCCACCTCAAGGGGGCGGGGTGGTGGCGGCTTTCCCCCTCCCGCGCGCGCTGTTACGCGCGCATGGACCGTTTCGGACAGGCGGCACCCGTTTTCCCGCTATCCCGCTCTAACCTCCGCGCGAACAGAGCTCCCGCAACAGCCCCCGTATTTTTTCGGAGCGGTCCTGGTCAGAAATAGGAACGGCGCAGCCGTTCCGGCCTCCGGCCTGCGCATCAGGGAAAAGGGGTGATTGGCAAGAGGGGAGAAACCGTTGGTTTCTCCCCTCTTGTCCGCCCGCGCCGCGCAGGCGCAGTTTCCCCGCTTGGCCAAAGCGGAGACGTTACCGTTTGCGCGGCGGCGCGGGATCGTTGGTACGCTCAAGGAGATAATCGGTTGAGGTATTATAAAAATCGGCCAGCCCCACCAGTATGGAGAGGGGCATATTATGCTCGCCGTTTTCATAGTAACTATAAGTTCGCTGTGAAATATGCAGATAGCTTGCGACCTGCTGCTGACTCAAATCGTTATCCTCGCGTAAATTTCGTATACGCTTATAAGGAATATTGATCACCTCGATAAATGTGTCGCCCGCGCCGCGCAGGCGCAGTTTTCCCGCTTGGCCAAAGCGGAGACGTTACCGTTTGCGCGGCGGCGCGGGATCGTTGGTACGCTCAAGGAGATAATCGGTTGAGGTATTATAAAAATCGGCCAGCCCCACCAGTATGGAGAGGGGCATAT
>NZ_BAAGGY010000013.1:0-46592 GCF_054658635.1 Agathobaculum sp. TL06 | reverse complement strand
TATGCTCGCCGTTTTCATAGTAACTATAAGTTCGCTGTGAAATATGCAGATAGCTTGCGACCTGCTGCTGACTCAAATCGTTATCCTCGCGTAAATTTCGTATACGCTTGTAAGGAATATTGATCACCTCGATAAATGTGTCGCCCGCGCCGCGCAGGCGCAGCTTTCCCCGCTTGGCCAAAACGGAAAAGTTACCGTTTGCGCGGCGGCGCGGGATCGTTGGTACGCTCAAGAATAAAATCAGTACTGGTATGATAGAAGTCTGCAATTCGGCACAGCATTTCTAAAGATACGTCGCGAAAGCCTCGTTCGTAACCACTGTATGTGGTTTGGGCAATACGCAGTTGCGTGGAAAGCTCGGTTTGCGTTAATCCGGCTTCCTCGCGCAAATCCCGCAGCCTGCATAAGTACATTGATATCACCACCTGGCAATTATTATAGCTTAATTCAAAATGAGCTATTGATTTTTAATTCGAAAAGAATTAAAATATAAACGAGGTGATTTGTGTGAACCAATCCATTTATCAGGAATTACAGGCCGCTGCCGAGCGTGTATGCGTCAGCAAGGACGGCCCAGCATGGCAAACCCTGAGCCAGGCGCAGGATGAATTTGACGCGCTTCTGCCGCGCGTCCTCCACCGCAGCTTCCGTCAGGTGTGCGACCAGGCGGTTGCCGCGGCCGCAGAGCATGGCGAGGATTGCTTCCTGCTCGGGCTGCGCTGCGGCCT
This sequence comes from Agathobaculum sp. TL06, assembly GCF_054658635.1. NCBI lineage: Bacteria > Bacillati > Bacillota > Clostridia > Eubacteriales > Butyricicoccaceae > Agathobaculum > Agathobaculum sp. TL06. Next base: position 45,864 of record NZ_BAAGGY010000013.1, on the reverse strand, counting down.
GCTGCTGATGGCGGACGCGCGGGCGCTCGACGGGGCATAGCCGCGCAAGGATTTCCGTGGACTTTGCCCGCCCGCTTTGCTATAATAGGGGCATAGAAAAATCTACGGAGGAATACGGCAATGACCGATGAAAAAATCGCGCGCATCAACGAGCTGGCGAAAAAAGCCAAGGCCGAAGGGCTGAGCGAGGCGGAAAAGGCCGAGCAGAAAGCCCTGCGCGAGGAATATATAGCGGGCTTCCGCAAAAGCCTGAAGGCACAACTGGACCGGACGGTCGTCCTCAATCCGGACGGCACCTCCTACAAGCTGCGGCAGAAAAAAGGCGGGCATTGATGCGCCTGCCGGAGCATGTTGCCGCCGCGATCATGCGCCTGGAAGCGGCGGGGTTTGAAACCTGGGCGGTCGGCGGCTGTGTGCGCGACAGTCTGCGCGGCGCGCCGCCGCATGATTGGGATTTGTGTACCGCCGCGCGGCCGGAGGAGATGCAGGTGGTGTTTGCGGGCGCGCGCGTGTTGGAAACCGGCCTGAAGCATGGCACGCTGACCCTGCTGACGGAAGAAGGCCCGCTGGAAATCACGACCTTCCGCGCGGATGTGGGTTATTCGGACGGGCGGCATCCGGACACAGTGCGGTTCGTGCCGGAGGTGCGCGCCGATCTGGCGCGGCGTGATTTCACGGTCGGCGCAATGGCATGGCATCCGCAGCGCGGGCTGTGCGACCCGTTCGGCGGGCAGGACGACCTGAAAAACGGCATCCTGCGCGCGGTCGGCGATCCGGACGCGCGCTTTCGGGAGGACGCGCTGCGCATCCTGCGTGCGGTGCGGTTTGCCGCCCAGCTCGGCTTTACGGTGGAGCCACGGACCGCGGCCGCCATGCGCCGCCAGGTGGGGCGGCTGGAATGCATCGCCGCCGAGCGCGTGCGCGCGGAGCTGACCGGCACGCTGTGCGGGCGGTTCGCGCAGCGCGCGCTGATGGGCTTTTCCGATATTTTTGCCGCGGCGCTGCCCGAACTGCGGCCGATGCTCGCCTGCGCCCAGCAAAACCCGCACCATCGGTACGATGTGTGGGAGCACAGTGTCCGCGCGGTCGGGCAGGTGCCGGCAGAACCTGTGCTGCGCTGGTCCATGCTGCTGCACGACTGCGGCAAGCCCGCCTGCAAAACCGTGGATGAAAACGGCGTCGGCCATTTTTACGGCCACCCCAAGGCCAGCCGTGAAATCGCGGCCGGTATCCTGCGCCGCCTGCGTTTTTCGGGCGAGGATACGGCCCGCATTCTGCTGCTGGTCGAACAGCACGACCGCCCGCTGGGCGATACCGGCCGGCAGGCGCGCCGCCGCCTGTCGCAGATCGGGGAGGCCAGGTTCCGCGACCTGCTGGCCATCAAAAAAGGGGACGCGGTCGGACAGGGGACGCATCCGGAGGATATCGCCTGGCTGCATGCGATCGAAAACCGGCTGAACGGCGTGCTGGCGGCGGAGGATTGCTTTTCTCTGCGCCGGCTCGCGGTGGATGGAAACGACATCAAGACGCTCGGCCTGTCCGGTCCGGCGGTCGGGGAGATGCTGCGCGCATTGCTCGACGCGGTGATCGAGGAACAGGCCGCAAACACGCGGGAGGCGCTCCTCGCGCTCGCCCGCGCCCGAATGGAGGAACAACATGACGAGCAAAGAACTGTTTATCGAGACCTATAACAAGAATATCCACCGCCCGGGCGCGGAAAAGCTGCTGGCGTGGATGGAAAGCACGGACTTTTTCACCGCTCCCGCGTCCACGCGCTTTCACGCCGCGTATGAGGGCGGCCTGCTCGACCATTCGCTTAACGTATACAATGTGCTGATCTCCAAGCACTACGATCCGGCGGGCGACGATATTGAGAGCTTTACGATCGCCTCGCTGCTGCATGATCTGTGCAAGGCGGGCTTTTACAAGACCGAGCTGCGCAACCGCAAGAACGACCGCGGCGAGTGGGAAAAGGTGCCGGTTTACGCGATCGACGACCAGTTTCCCTATGGACACGGCGAGAAATCGGTGTACCTGATCGAGCGCTTCATGCGCCTGAAAACCGAGGAGGCAATGGCGATCCGCTGGCATATGGGCGGGTTTGACGATTCCGTGCGCGGCGGCAGCTTTTCGCTTGCGCACGCATTCGAAAAGTATCCGCTCGCGGTCAAGCTGCATCTGTCCGATCTGGAAGCTACTTATCTGCATGAGAATAGGAGCGAGTAAGGTATGAAAACAAAGGAATATACCCTGCATACCGAGCGGGAGGGCCTGTACGACGTGACCGCGCAGGTGCGCGAAGCCGTGCGGGAAAGCGGCGTGCGGAGCGGCGCGGCGGTCGTATACTGTCCGCACACGACCGCCGGCATCACGATCAATGAAAACGCCGATCCGGATGTGCAGCACGACCTGCTGCTGGGGCTGCGCGAAGCCTTTCCCGACCGGCGCGCGTTCCGGCATGCGGAGGGGAACTCCGCCGCGCATTTGAAGTCGAGCTGCGTCGGCGCGAGCCAGCTGGTGCTGGTCGAGGATGGACGCCTGCTGCTGGGGACCTGGCAGGGGGTGTATTTCTGTGAGTTCGACGGCCCGCGCACCAGACGCTTCCAGGTAAAGGTGCTGGGGGACAGCGCCGTCGGATGAGCCTTTTCCGCAGGGGATACCGCTGACGGATAGGAAACGGGAATCGTGTTGCAGACCGGCCGGATACGGCCGGTCTTTGTGTTGCGGCTACTGCAGGCTCGTCGGAAAAATGCACAGAATAAAGATACGGTTTTTGGTGAGAAAAATAAAGAATCGCTTCCTCGGAAAATTCCCAGAAAAATTTGAAAAAAGTGCTTGACATTTGGGTTAGCGTATGCTAACTTATATTTAGGTTAGCCGAGGCTTACTGATACACTCGATGACCGGCGCCGCTTTCGCGGAACGGAGCGGCGCACCATACATACACAGCTTCCTCTGTATTTTGCGCATCAATCCGAACAAAACAGACCGTTAGGACTGCGCGGCCGTATGGCTAACCGCGGCCGCGCTGTTCGGAACGCTGCGGATAAAGGAAACTGATCCGGTAAAAATACAGGGCAGGAGGTGCGTGACAAAATGATGAACCAACTGGACCGGCAGCTCGCGGCGTATTGCTCGCCGACGCTGGCGGGGATTAAACTGGCGAGCCTGGTATCGTTCGACCGCGCGCTGTACCCCGATCTGCCGCAGCGTCTGAAAACCTACCGCGAGGCGTTTGCCCCGCGCGGCATGTGCTTTGAGATCGTCTGCGCCTGCCGCGGGCGGTATCTGCTGATGGTCTACCAAAAGCAGGCGCTCGAGCGGCATATGGCGGAGCCTTGTGTGCAGCATGTGCTGGCGTCGTTCGGCTACCCAGCCGGCCGGCCGCTGCAGGACCTCTTGCGGGAGTTGAAGCGCAGGATCGCGCTTTCCGAAACCTTCCCGCATGAAATCGGCCTGTTCCTGGGATATCCGATCGAGGATGTCGTGGGGTTTATCCGGAATGCCGGACGGGGCTGCAAGCTCAGCGGCTACTGGAAGGTATATGGCGACGCGCAGGCTGCGTCGCGGTTGTTTGACCGCCTTTCGCGGGTGTGCCGCGCGGTGACAAAACGGATCGAGCAGGGGGAAACGCTGCTCGAGGTGTTCGCCGCGGCATAGGCGCAAAGCGTTTCATAATGCATCTGAAAATAATCAACAGGAGGATTTGACAGAAATGAGCAAAGCTGCAGTAATTTATTGGAGCCAGACCGGCAATACCGAGCAAATGGCGACCGCGATCGCGGAGGGAATCCGCGAGGGCGGCATGGAATGCGATCTGTTGAACGTGGCGGATACCAACGCCGGCGCTGCGGCAGGATACGATAAGATCGCGCTGGGCTGTCCGGCAATGGGCGCGGAGGTACTCGAGGAAGCGGAGTTCGATCCGTTCTTCACCGAGCTGGAGAGCAGGCTCGCAGGCCGCAAGGTCGCGCTGTTCGGCTCCTACGGCTGGGGCGACGGACAGTGGATGCGCGACTGGGTGCAGCGCACCAACGATGCAAACGCCAATATTTACACGGACGAAGGCCTGATGATCAACGAGACGCCCGACGAAGACGGGCTGGCCAAGTGCAGGGAGTTCGGCAAGGGCTTCGCCGCTTACTAAACCAATATCCCGCGCCGCGCCCCGTGCGCAGCGCGCATTCGATAGAAAAATTACGATATACTGTAATTTTTCATCAAAACGCGCGGCATGTGTGTGCGTTTTGATACAAGAGCGGAGAAAAGTTTTGCGCTGCGGAACTTTTCGAAGCATTGGACGCATCCGCGCTCTGCGCGGCGCGTTCCTTCGATCAAAACTGTGTTTTGATCGACAGATCAGGTCATACCCGCCGCGACGGCGGTGGTTATGATACAAATATCCTTTCTTGTCCCGGGGGAAACCCCAGGGTATACTGCCCGGTATGCCCAACATAACATGAGCCCGCGGCTGTCCGGAACAACGGCCGCGGGCTTCCTCCTGCCCGACTGGCAGGAAGGGAAGCGCTATACAAATTAGCTGCCGCAAACCCTGCTGTTCTTGGTGAGAATTGACAAACCTGTTCCGGTCTGCTTGACAAATAAAGTTAGCGATGGTAAACTTAACACGGTTAAGGGGTTAGAAAGAACTAACCCCTGCTTTACAGGGTTTGGGTTAGCTCCTACTAACAAAGAAAAGGAGAGGATTACTATTATGCCGCTTACGATGATAGACGCCGGTGTGGAAACCACGGTAAAACAGATCCACGGTCGGGATCAGACGCGCCGGTTCCTGCAGAACCTCGGCTTTGTCGAGGGGGCGAAGGTGATGGTCGTCTCTTCTTTGCAGGGCAACCTGATCGTATCCGTAAAAGACGTCCGCGTTGCGATTTCGCAGCAGATGGCGTCTCGTATCTATGTCTGAAGGGGGAAAAACAATGGGCAATCTGAGAACCACGCCGTGCGGCGCAACCGTTACCGTGCGTAAGATCGAGGGCGAGGGCGCGACCCGCCGCCGCATCATGGATATGGGCCTGACGCGCGGGGCTGAGGTATATGTCCGCAAGGTGGCGCCGCTGGGCGATCCGATCGAAGTCACGGTGCGCGGCTACGAGCTTTCGCTGCGCAAGGCGGATGCGGAAAAGGTACTGGTCGATTAAAAATTTTTGCACATAGGTTAGCAAAAGCTAATTGAAAGAAAGGGGAAACAACATGTCTATTCGTTTGGCGCTTGCCGGCAACCCGAACTGCGGCAAGACCACGATGTTCAACGACCTGACCGGCGCGACGCAGTATGTCGGCAACTGGCCGGGCGTTACCGTGGAAAAGAAAGAGGGCCGTTGGAAAGCGGACAAGGAGATCCGCATCACCGACCTGCCGGGTATTTACTCGCTTTCGCCGTATACGCTGGAGGAAGTGGTCGCGCGCGACTATCTGGTGGGGGAAAAGCCGGATGCCATCATGGATCTGGTGGATGCGTCCAACATCGAGCGCAACCTGTACTTAACCACCCAGCTGCTCGAAATGGGCATTCCGGTCGTCGTGGCCCTGAACATGATGGACATTGTGGAGAAGCGCGGCGATGTGATCGACGTGAAGAAGCTGTCCGGCTTGCTGGGCGTGCCGGTTGTGGAAACCGCGGCGGTCAAGGGCAAGGGGACCAAGGAACTGGTGGAGGCCGCGAAGAAGGCGGTGGCCGCCGGCAAGCTCCCGCCCCAGCATGAATTTCCGGAGAACATCGAAAAGGCGCTGCAGCAGATCACGGACATGATTGCGGGCGTGACCGAGGAAAGCCAGCGCCGCTGGTATGCGGTCAAGCTGTTCGAGCGCGATCAGAAGGTGATGGCCCGTTTCCAGTTCAGCGCGGATACGCAGGCAAAGCTGGAAGCCATCATCAGCGCCGTTGAGGAGGAGCTGGACGACGACGCGGAATCCATCATTACGGATGCGCGCTACCAGTATATCGGCGGCATTGTCAAGGCCTGCGTCAAAAAGAAAAAGACCGGCATGACCGTGTCGGACAAGATCGACCATATCGTGACCAACCGTATCCTGGCGCTGCCGATTTTTGCGCTGGTCATGTTCATTGTGTATTATGTATCGGTGACCACGGTCGGCACCATCCTGACCGACTGGGCCAACGACGGCGTGTTCGGCGACGGCTGGCATCTGGCCGGCTATGGCGCGGGCGCGTATGAGGAAGCCGGAGCGGAATACGAAACGCAGACCGCTTACCGCGACGCATGGCTGGCGGCCGCGGAAGAGGGCGGCGTGGATGTTTCGGCCATTACCGAGCAGTTGGAGGCCGAGGAGCCTGACGCCGACGTGCTTGCGAACGCAACCGCCGCGCTGGCTGCGGACGCTTCCGCGGCCGATATCGTAGGCACCGCGGCGTTTGAGGACGAGGAGACCGGCACGGTCACCGAGGAAGCGGTTGATTTCGGTATGTTTGAAACCGCGATGGCGGCCGAGGAGCCGGATCCGGCGAACTATGGCATTTGGGTGCCTGGCATTCCGGTGCTGCTGGAAGGCGCGCTGGGCGGCCTTGGCATCGCTGACTGGCTGTACAGCCTGATTATGGATGGCATTGTTGCCGGCGTCGGCGCGGTGCTGGGCTTTGTCCCGCAGATTCTGGTGCTGTTCATCTTCCTGGCGTTGCTGGAGGACTGCGGCTATATGGCGCGCGTCGCGTTCATCATGGACCGTATTTTCCGCAAGTTCGGCCTTTCGGGCAAGTCCTTTATCCCCATGCTGATCGGCACGGGCTGCGGCGTACCCGGCGTCATGGCGTCGCGCACGATCGAGCAGGAGCGCGACCGGCGCATGACGATCATGACGACTACGTTCGTACCCTGCGGCGCGAAGCTGCCGATCATCGCGCTGATCGCGGGCGCGCTGTTCGACAACGCGGGCTGGGTTGCGTTCTCCGCCTATGTGATCGGCGTGCTGGCCATCATTATTTCGGGCATCATGCTCAAAAAGTTCAGGATGTTTGCGGGCGAACCGGCGCCGTTTGTCATGGAGCTGCCTGCCTACCATACGCCCACCCTGGTCAATGTGCTCCGCTCGATGTGGGAGCGCGGCTGGTCGTTCATTAAAAAGGCCGGTACGATCATCCTGCTGTCTACCATCGTCCTCTGGTTCCTCCAGAGCTATGGCTGGGAGAACGGCGCGTTCGGCGCGGTTGAGAATATCGACAACTGCATCCTGGCCGGCATCGGCAACGCGCTTGCACCGATCTTTGCGCCGCTCGGCTGGGCAAGCTGGCAGAACGTGGTGGCAACCGTCACCGGCTGGATCGCCAAGGAGAACGTCGTCGCCACCTTCGGACAGACCTATGGCTTTGCCGAGGTCGCGGAGGATGGCGTGGAAATCTGGGCCAACCTGCAGGCTTCCTTCACCGCGGTCAGCGCGTATTCGTTCATGTGCTTCAACCTGCTTTGCGCGCCGTGCTTCGCGGCGATGGGCGCAATCAAGCGTGAGATGAACAACGCCAGGTGGACCTGCTTTGCGATCGGTTATATGATGGTGTTTGCGTATGCGGTTTCCCTGATGGTTTACCAGTTCGGCGGTCTGCTCACGGGCGAGCTTTCGTTCGGCGTGGGTACTGTCGCGGCGGTTATCGTCCTGGCGCTGATGATCTACCTGCTGGTCCGCAAGCCGGCCGAGGCCGACGGCGCCGAGGGGCTTCGCAAAATGAGCGTGCAGGCGTAACGCCGCGCGGCTCCCTGGAAAGGAAGCGTGAGTATGTTATCTATCGTTTCTAACCTTGTGGTCGGCGCGCTCGTTGCCGCCGCCATATTCTTCGCGGCGCGCAGCGTTTACCGCCAATTTCAATCCGGCGGCTGCTCCGGCTGTTCGGGCGGCTGTGGCAAATGCAGCGGCGGAAGCTGCCACTGTGAGACGAAAAAGTAAGGAAACGCCCATCCGGCAGTGCCGGATGGGCGTTTTATCGTGTCAACGGAACAGGTCGGGCAGAAACAGGTCGTGCCGGGGGATACGCGCCCAGGAAAAGAGGGGGATCAGCTCGTGCGCGGCGGCCGGCTCCGGCCGTTCGGTCAGGCCGGCGGCATAAGCCAGCGCACCGACGACCTGTTCGGGGGAGAACCGCTGGCGCAGCCGGCCGAGGTCAAGGTCCTCGTCCCGCTTGCTCAGCCTGCGCCCGTCATGGTCGCAGAGCAGCGGGATGTGGAAGAACGCGGGCGGCGAAAAGCCGAACAGCCGGTGCAGCCAGATCTGGCGCGGCGTGGAGGAGAGCAGGTCGGCCCCGCGCACTACCTCGGTCACGCCCGAGAGCGCGTCGTCCACAACGACCGCAAGCTGGTAGGCGAACACCCCGTCCGACCGGCGGATGATGAAGTCCCCGCACTCCCGCGCGAGGTTTTCGCTGTATGCGCCGAACACCCCGTCCGTGAACGAAACGGTTTCGTCCGGCACGCGCACCCGCGTTGCCGGGGCGCGTGTTTTCCGCTTTTCCGCAGCCTGTTCAGCCGTCAGCCCGCGGCAGGTGCCGGCATAGACCACGCGCCCGTCGGAAAGGTGCGGGGCGCTGGCGGCGTGCAGCGCGGCGCGCGAGCAGAAGCAGGGGTAGAGCAGCCCCTTGCCGCGCAGCACAGCCTCGTATGTTTCGTAAACAGCGGCGCGCTCGGATTGATAGGGGACCTCGCCGTCCCAATCCAAACCGAGCCAGCGCAGGTCGTCCAGGATCAGGTCTGCATAGCGGCGCGGGCAGCGCATTGCGTCCAGATCCTCAATGCGCAGCAGATAGCGCCCGTTTTGACGCCGCGCGCTCAGCCATGCCAGCAGCGCGCACAGCACGTTCCCCAGGTGCATGCGCCCGCTCGGGCTGGGCGCAAAGCGTCCGATGGTGTGCATGGGCAAAGCCCCCCTTTCGCTTCCCTATCTTACCATAAACGGAATGGGCTTTGCAACGGCGGTTTTTTCCGGTATAATAGTAACAATATGCAGGAGGTGGAAAAATGAAAAAGAAATGTCTTTCCCTGTTGCTCGCCGTGCTGTGCCTGTGCGGGCTGGCGGCGTGCAAGGGGGATACGCCGGCGGATACGGCGCCGCCGGAAGCGCCTGCGCAGGCCGAGACAGGAAGCGGCGGCGAAGCGGCGGAAGACAGCGTGGAAACGGCGGCGGGCGTTGCGGAAGAGGATATCTCCGCGGCCGAGCATTATGTCAACAACCTGCCGCTTGAATCCCAGATCGCGCAGATGTTCTTTGCGCGCTGTCCGGAGACCGACGCGGCGGCGCTCGCCGGTCAGTACGATATCGGCGGCTATATCCTGTTCGGCCGCGACTTTGAGGGGCAGACTCGGGAGAGCGTGGCCGCGGTCATCCAATCCTATCAGGACGCGGCGGCGACCCCCATGCTGATCGGCGTGGACGAGGAGGGCGGAACGGTCGTCCGCATCAGCTCCAACCCTAATTTCCGTGCGGTCAGGTTCTGGTCGCCGCAGGCGCTGTATAACGAGGGCGGCTTTGCGCTGATCACAAGCGACGCCAAGGAAAAGGACGAGCTGCTCGCCTCAATCGGCGTGAACGTCAACTTTGCGCCTGTGTGCGATGTATCCACCGACCCCGCGGACTTCATCAACGCCCGCGCATTCGGCAGGGACGCGGCGCAGACCAGCGAATACGTCCGCACGGTCGTCGCACAGATGCTGTCCGACCGGACCGGCATGGTGCTCAAGCATTTCCCGGGCTATGGCAATAATGTGGACACGCATACCGGCATCGCCATCGACGAGCGGCCCCTCGAATCGTTTCGGGAAAGCGATTTCCTGCCGTTCCGAGCGGGGATCGACGCGGGCGCGCAGTCGGTCCTGGTCAGCCATAATATCGTGACCTGCATGGACGCCGAGCTGCCCGCCTCGCTCTCCCCCGCGGTGCATCAGGTGCTGCGGGACGAGCTGGGCTTTGACGGCGTGGTCATGACCGACGACCTGATCATGGAGGCGATCACGGATTATACGGGCGGCGCGGACGCGGCGGTGCTGGCGGTGCAGGCGGGCAACGATATGCTGGTTTCCTCGGATTTCATCACCCAGTATAACGCGGTGCTGGCGGCAGTGCAGAACGGTACGATCAGCGCCGACCGGATACGGGAATCCGCGATCCGCGTGATCCAGTGGAAGATCGATCTCGGCCTGCTGGCGGTTTGATAAAAAAATCTCCCTTCGGGGAGATTTTTTTATTGCCAGTCTGCAGCGGCGCGGCTTTTTCTGATTTTTTGCAAATACTACTTGACAAATGGGGAAATCCCCTGTATCCTAATTCATATAAAACACCTATGAATAGTGGAAATAAGGAGGCGGCATTCCATGATGCTTCCGCGCGGGAAACGATGTACCGGCGGCCTGTAACGCAGACAGGCCATGGTTCGATAAACATTCATATAACGGAAAGGCGGTAATTCACCATGTCTGATATCAAAAGAAGCTTTGCCGAGCTGATCGGCAACACCCCGCTGTACGCGGCGGATAAATTTGCGCAGAAGTCCGGCGCGGGCGCCGAGATCCTGGCAAAGCTGGAGTATTTCAATCCCGCGGGCTCGGTCAAGGACCGCATCGCCAACGCGATGATCGACGACGCGGAGGCGAGCGGCGCGTTAAAGCCCGGCGCGACCATCATCGAGCCGACGAGCGGCAACACCGGCATCGGCCTGGCGGCGGTCGCGGCGGCGCGCGGCTACCGGATCATCCTCACCATGCCGGAGACCATGAGCGTCGAGCGCCGCAATATGCTGAAGGCATACGGCGCGGAGCTGGTGCTGACCGAGGGGGCGAAGGGCATGTCCGGCGCGATTGCGCGCGCGGACGAGCTGGCAAAGACCATCCCGAACAGCTTTATTCCCGGCCAGTTTGTCAACGCGGCCAACCCGGCGGCGCACCGCGCGAGTACGGGACCGGAGGTCTGGAGCCAGTCGGGCGGCAAGGTGGATATCTTTGTCGCGGGCGTCGGCACGGGCGGCACGGTCACCGGCGTCGGCCAGTACCTCAAGGAGCAGGACCCGAACGTCAAGGTTGTGGCGGTGGAGCCGGATGAATCCCCGGTCCTGTCCACTGGAAAGGGCGGCCCGCATAAGATACAGGGCATTGGCGCGGGCTTTGTGCCGCAGGTGCTGGATACCAAGGTGTATGACGAGGTCATGCGCGTCAAGGGCGAGGACGCGTTCGCGACCGCGCGGGTGTTCACGCACAGCGAGGGTCTGTTCGTCGGTATTTCGTCCGGCGCGGCGCTGTGGGCGGCGGTCGAGCTTTCCAAGCGGCCGGAGAACGCGGGCAAGACCATTGTCGCGCTCCTGCCCGATACGGGCGACCGGTATCTGTCCACCCCGCTGGTCAGCGATTGAGTCTGCGGCTCTTCCATCCGGTATAGCAAGCGGCGGAGCATATGCTCCGCCGCTTTTCGTGTCCGGAAAAGGGCGGGGGAAGAAAAATTTTTGAAAGGCCGAACCAAAGCCCCGCCTGTTCCATCTAATTAAGCGAAAGCAGGTTGAGGCGGCCGCCAAACGCTTTCGGAAAGGAACGACCCGCCTATGATGGACAAAGCAGAATTCACCGCCGCGGTGCTGGAAGCGGAGCCGGCGCTGTACCGTGTCGCAAAGGCCATGCTCCGCAGCGAGCAGGACTGCGCGGACGCGGCGCAGCAGGCCATCCTGCGCGCGTGGGAGCAGCTGGATACGCTGCGACGGCCGAAATATTTCAAAACCTGGTTGACGCGCATCCTGATTAATGAATGCCGCGCGATCCTGCGCCTGCGGCAGCGGCTCGCGCCCTATGAGCAGGAGCAGGCCGAGCGCATCCCCGCACCGGCGGCGGACGACCACAGCGACCTGTATGAAGCTTTGCTGTCGCTGGATGAAAAATACCGCCTGCCGGTGGTGCTGTTTTATCTGGAGGGCTTCAAAACGCGCGAAATCGCCGGCCTGCTCGGCGTGCCGGAGGGTACGGTCAAAAGCAGGCTGCGGACCGCGCGCGAGCTGCTCCGTAAGGATTTGGAAGGAGCGTGTTTTGCATGATGCACCCGAATGATTTTCCCCAGATGACCCCGCAGTTTGACCAGCGCGTCCGCGCGGCGCTGGATGACCTGCCCGAGCGTCCGCGCCGGACGCGGCGTTTCCCGTGGAAGCGCGTGGTATCGATCGGCCTTGCCGCCGCGCTGTGCATCGGCGGCACAGCGTTTGCGGCGGGTGTCAGCGGCGGCTTTCCGCTGTTTTTCCCCAACGGCGCGGACGCGCCCCTTACGGACTATGTCGCCGCCCCCGAGCCAGGTACGCTGACGGATGAGAACGACCGATACCGCCTGTCGGTGGAATCGGTTCTGTTTGACGAGAGCGCGGGCGTGGGCATCGTCAGCCTGCACCTGCAGAATAAGGCGGGCGACGGGGTGATGCCGTTCGCCATGATCGAGCTGATGCCGGAGTATCAAAACCAGCCCGATTTGGTTTGGAGCACCCTGTCCGAATGCTGCGCTGTGCAGGATGGACAGTACAACTTCAGCGTGATGTACGGCGAATATGGCTTCTGCGGCAGCCGCTTCTACCTGGATAAGAGCCGTTCGACCGAAAACGATTACTATCTGGAAGGCGCCTTCATCCCCAGCGGCGACTACACGGCGGGTACGCCCCTGCGCCTTGCCATGCAGGAACTGGGCAGGGAACAGGTGGTTTCCAACGGCGCAAGCATCGGCCTGGTCGCGCTGGAGGTCTCCCTGCCGGAATTCCAGCGGATGCCCAGCTGCACGAGCGCGGACGGGGCCGTCACGCTGTCCCAGATCGGCCTGCGCATCACCTCGCAACAGACGGGGGATAGCATCGTGGACGCGGTGGAATACATTGCGGTGAAGATGCGGGACGGCTCTGCGGTAGTTATCACCGATCAGGCAAACCATATCGACCGCACCCTGTATGCGCTCGGCTTTGGCGCGGACGCGGGCTTTGACTACGAAGCCGCCGTGTATGTGCTTGCGCGGACCTTTGATCTTGCGGACGTGCAGGCGGTGGTTATCAACGATACCGAATATCCGCTTTCCGCCTGACCCAGAGGGGAAAGCAAAACAGGCCGCGGCTTGCGGCCTGTTTTTTCATCCGGCGGGGCCGGAAGCGCAAAAATGCAATTAATAGGTAAACAACTGCGCCCAGTACGGCGTGCCGCCTACCACGGAGTAGCCGACGCCGATGGTGGTGAAGTTCTTGCTCATGATATTCGCGCGGTGTCCGGACGAGTTCATCCACGCGGTGACGACTGCCTGCGGCGTACTCTGGCCGTAGGCGATGTTTTCACCCGCGCCGCGGTAGGAAACGCCGGCCTCGGTCAGCGCAGTCGAAAAAGAGGAGCCGTTGGGACGGGTGTGCGAGAAGGACTGCGCGGATTCCTGTGCGCGCACCTGCGCCGCCTGCTGCACGCGGGCGTCGATCGTCAGGGGGGACAGGCCTTCCTTGGCGCGTTCTGCATTCACCAGCGCAACGACCTGGGAGGCGAAGCTGCCCTGGGAGGAGCCGGTATCGCCGTCCGGCGTCTGCTCGGTATCATTGTCCGGCGTACCCTCGGGACGGTTGTTGTCCGGAAGCTGGCCGGGCTGGTCGTCCGGCTGGTTCTCCGGCTCGTCGTCCGGCGTCTGGTCGGGGGTCTGGTCGGGAAGCTCTTCGTCCGGCGTATCCTCCGGCGTCTGATCCGGCGTTTCGTCCGGCGTCTGGTCGGGCGTTTCGTCCGGCGTCTGCTCCGGTTTGTTGTCAGGCTTTACGACCGGACAGTTGATCTGCTGGCCGCAGAACGAAATATCAAAGCGGTCGCACAGCCGCTGGAGCAGCTGGCGCTGGGACTGGGAAGCGAATACGGTGGGGTTGTAGAATTTGCTCATATCGAGATTGGCCGCGCCGGCCGCGGCGGTGGTCGAAATGGTCAGCGCTAACGCCAACGGTACGATTTTCTTGAACTGCATATTTGGATACCTCCTTGGTTTTCGTAGAGTAAACTGGAGTGTTTTACTCTCTGGGGCAAAGTATAGCGCGTTTTGTAACCGTTTTGCAATGGAAATAGCTGCCGCCAGCGGATATATACAGCAGAATCCGGCCGGAAAAGGAATTTTCCGGCCGGATTTCCCGTATTTTATGGGAGTTTTTCGATCTCATAGAGGTTGTTGAGCACCAGCCAAAGCTGGGGAAAGTACCGCATGATATTCCAGATGCTGATGCCGTGCAGCTGGTATTCGCCGGCCAGAGCAAGCTTGGTGCGGATCGAACGGGCGTCCTCGAACCAGACCTCGTGCTCGGCGCGGTCGCGCCAGTAATTATAATGCGGCGACTGGGCGGTTTCGTCGAACTGGATGGGCGCGCCGACCTGGATCGCCTGCTCGACCGCCTGCACATTGCCGAGGCTCCGTGCGCGCGTCTGCCCTTTTATATAGGGGAGAGGCCAGTCGTAACCAGAATGTTGTCAGCTGCGGCGATCAGGAATGATGGGATAGATCGTCAATACCAGGTCGCTCCCAGAGGGGCTGCGGGTGGAGGTTGTTTTGCTGTATACGATTTTAGGGGCGATAGAGCGCAGCATGTCGTTTTTGTCCTGCGCGCAGCCTGTGGATTCATAGGCCTGGACGACGGCCGAAACACGGGGAAGGAATGTTTGCCGGAACCGCTCCTCACGAAGCAGGCGGTCGAGCGCCTGCCTTGTTTCAGACGCGGAGGCAATGGCACGGCCGCGGCGCTCGGCGAGGATGCTCTGGCGTTCGCGGAACCGTTCGGGCGTGTATACGCCGGTTTCCACAAGCTCAAAGGCGCGGTCGCGCTGCGCTTCAATAGCGGCGATCTCGCTGTTCAGGCTTTGCAGCGCGTTTTCAAGAGCCTGCCGTTCCTGCGCGGTGTCGGATAAGGCTTTGCTGGAAACGCTGTATGCCGCGAGCCATTGCCGCAACGCGGAGAGCAGGGCGGTCTCCACCTCCTCCATGCGCGAGGAAACCATGCCGCAATAATGGTGGCAAAACAGATAGCGCCCTCCCGCCTGCGGACGCGCCTGCATTTTATGGCCGCACTTTCCGCAGATCAGCAGGCCGGACAATGGATTTTGCAGCTCCTTGGATTGGGGAACGGGATGGAACGATCGCGCCTGCAGCTTTGCCTGAACCGCGTTCCAGAGCTCCTCCGAGATGAGCGGTTCATGCTTCCCCTTAAAAACCGGATAGTCTTTTTTTCGGGGACAGCTGCAGGCGAGCTGGCCGTTGACGATTGTTTTCACGGTGCGGCGCCGGCCCCAGGTGACGAAACCGGCATAAACCGGATTTTGCAGGATATCCTTAACGATGCCAACGTTGAACGCCTTGCCGGTGGCGGAGCGATAACCCAACCCGTTCAGCCTGGCGCATAAACGCACGGTTCCCATGCTGGGATCGCCCGCATAGAGCGAAAATACCGCGCGCACGGTTTCGGCGTCTGCGTTTGGCGTAAGGGTATAGCCTTTTTCCCCGCGCAGTTTGATGCTGTCATATCCAAACGGCGCTTTGCCGCCCAGCCAGCGCCCGTCGCGGGCGGCGGCGATGCGGCCGGCCTGCAGGCGGCGGTTTATCATTTTATACTCGCGGCGGGACATGAACAGGTCAAATTCAAGATGCTCCTCGTCGTAATAGTTGTTGGGGTCAAACGTCTTGTTTGGTGTGATGATAAACGTGCCGGAATACTTAAAGGCACGGGTAACGGTACCCTGATCGATGCTGTCGCCGCGCGCAAGACGTTCGATTTCCATAACGAGGACGCCGCGCCAGCGGCCGCGCTCCACCTCGGACAGCAGGCGGCGCATTTGCGGCCGCTCCGAGATCGTATCGCCGGACACGATCTCCTCGTAGATGCTGCCGATGGGATATCCCTGCCGGTCGGCGAAGTCCAGCAGGGTTTTCCTGTGCGTGACAAGCACATCGCCCTCGCCGCGCGCTTCCGCTTCCAGATCGGCGCGGGATTTGCGGAGATAGATGCAGTATTCAGAGGACATGAGAAGACCTCCTTGAAAGGGGAAAGGCTCTGGGCGTTATCCAGAGCCTTTCTTTTTCTGACGGCTTATGCAATATAGTTGTGGAGCCGGAGCATGGTCACGATGGACTGCTCTCTGGTATAGGTCTCCTGCGGGGAGAACAGATTGTTTCCCGTTCCGTTCATGATCTTGTTTCCGTCGGTCTCGCAGGCGGATACGGCGGAAACCGCGTCCTGCGCCCACGAGGAGATCCTGCTTTGATCCGCGAAGGTAAGCTGTGCGCTGTTGGGCTGAACGCCGCTGTCAAGCTGCTGGGCCAGACGCCAAAGCATGACGGCCGCTTCCTCGCGCGTGATATCCGCGTCCGGATCAAAGCGGTTATTGCCCACGCCGTTGACCACGCCGAGCGCGCTCATGGCCCTGACCTTTTCATCCGTGGTATCGCTGAAAGAGAGCGGGGCGGCGCCGGAATCCGCAAGGATGGCGTCCAGCGTTTTTCCGGTTTTGGATTCCATCAGGGCGGCGGCAAGGTGGCAAAATTCCGCGCGTGTGATATTGGATTCGAAGCTGCTGTCCAGTTCTGCCGGAATAAGCCCTTCCTGCCGCGCCGCGCTGACTTCTTCCTGCGCCCAGGAGGAGGGCTGCTCTTCCGGCTCGGTCACGACCGGATCGGAAGACGACGGGGTACACTGCGTTACATCCAGATAGAGGGTCTTTCCGTCCGCGCTGATCCTGTCATACTGGACGCGGCGGAAGCTGATCTCCGCGCCGGATACGTCGCCGGTAAAAGTGCGGTCCGCCGTGCCGTCAAAGACAAGCGACTGATTCGTGTTTGCGATCCTACTGCTGAACCAGACACAGTAATCACCGAAATCGAGTTTTAAAAGATAATCGCCGATCTCGTAGCCGCTTCCAAAGTCAGTTGTCCAGCCGGCAGCGCCCGACCAGGATTTATAGTAGGTGAACGAAATATCGTCCGGAACTTGCAGTTCGTCCTCCACCGTGACATGGATGCGGTAGCCGGAATCGTTTTGCGCGACGATGCCGCCGAAGCGTTCCGGCCGCGACAGCTCCCAATCGGCGACGAACTCCCAGACAGGGAAGGATATCTGATCGCCGGGCGCGGCGGCATCGGCAAGGAGCGCGTAGCTGTCCGCAAATCTCTGATTGGCAGCGTCGATCGACTTTGCAGTAGTGTGGAGATCGTTTGCGGCAGCGTATTCCGGATCGCCAACGGAAATGAAAGAAGCGAAGCCATCAGGCGTGTCTCTGGTATCGGTGCGGTCAATATTGATAACCGCAAATTGGTAGGTGCTGCCGCCGATCAGGGTTTCGGTTTCCTCAAAACCGGTCACATGGGGCAGATACTCCTCATATGCGGCGCCGGCACAGGGGAGCAGGGACAGGCACAAGGCCGCAGCGGTAAAAGACGCCAGAAGTTTTTGTTTGATTCGCATGGGGATACCTCCTTTTTATTTGAACCGTTTGGAACGGCTGCTCACGGGAAATGGAACGGCGCGGCCGCCGACGGCGGCCGACGGTATATGCGGAAATCGCTTGCCGCAAAATGATGGGAAAACGAAGTCCGTCTGATGAAAGGATATGCTGCGGCTTCAAGGCGTTTGAAGCCGCGGCAAAAAATATACAGCGGAAAAATTTTCGTCTGCTCCGGCGGGTAATTCGCCGGCATTTTGGGAGCGGCAATGCCGGCGGAGCCGGCGCATGCGTCCGGTTTTAGATTCCGCCTGGTGCTATCCATACCATAGCATAAAAGAACAGCGATTGCAATCAAAACGACGGTAGGGAAAAGCTGACGCGGACAGGCAAGGGACAAGCCCCCTGCGGCATAGGATAGAGCGACGGAAGGGGGCGTCGCCGTGGCAATCGTCAGGACATACCACTTTGACCATGCAACCGTACATATTGCGGACGACTGCTACCGCGCAGCGCCGCCGGAGGAAATACAAAAGCGGGTGCAGCGCATGCTCGATATTGCAGGCGGGGTATTGTATAAAAATGAGTTGCGGGAAAAGCTGGAGGCTGAAAAGCGCGATTAAGGCTGCGCCCTCCGCGGCGGCATGGCGGGCGGTTTTTTCGGTGCGCCGCCCGCTTGCTCGGGAAAGGACAAGCTGGGGGACGTGATGCAGGCGGCAGGTATGGATGACCTTTCACGGCAGCCACGGCTGTATTCTGGTAAAAGGGAGAGACGCCGCGTTCGCGGCGTCTCTCCCTTTCATGCAAAACATTCGGGTACCGGCCTGCCGGCGGTTACCGTTTCCAAGCCCAGCCTGAAGTCGTGATCGAATTGTAGTCCAGGCAGCCGTAGTAGGTCCAGCCCATGTTGTACAGCACCTGGCAGAACTGAGCGCGGGTGAGGGGGGCGTCCGCATTAAAGCTCCCCGCGCTGTCCACGCCGGTGAACATCCCCAGATTCCAGGCGCGCAGAATGTACGCCTCGCATGAGCCGGGGATCTCGGAATCGCGGATGCTGCTGCTCTTGTAGAGCGTCTCCCGCATCAGCTTGACGTTCGCGCTGCTCCACTGATGAATGGCGTCGCTGTCCGGAAATTCCTCGATGGTATAGCGGTAGGAGACATTTTTGCTGTCGGAGGCAAGCCAGTTGTCATAGATGCACTGCTGCATCCGAACCCATGCCCAGTCCGGATCGTAGCCGGGAGCCAGGCCTTTTACATAGTCCTTTTTTTCAGGGTCGTAGGTGGAGATGTCCAATATCAAACCGGGGACATAATCCGTCTCCCGCAGGAGCAGCGAAAGCTCATAGGTCGTTGGGTAGACAAACGAGCCGTAACTTATCGCATCCCCCAGGACAGAAGCGGCAAAGCCTCGGGAGGCGGTGCCGGTATCGGTATAATAGCTGGAAAGGTCATGGTTATGGAGCCGGCCCACAATCGTCATGACCTGAGCCCGCGTCATCGGGTCGTCAGGGCCAAACGTCCCGTCCCCATAGCCGTTGAACATGCCGCCTTCGGTCAAGGTCATGACGGCGTCGTAATACCAGGCAGAGGAGTCGACATCGCGGTAGCTGTTGCTGTAGTTTTCAGCGGGGACGTTGGGCGTGAAAGTGCGCCAGGCAGTCCCCCGCCTGCTGTCATGGGTGGCAGGCGCGCCGAGGTTCGTGGTGTAGTTGCTGATGGTGTAGGGCTTGCCGTCCGTCGTGTCGAAGTGCGCCTGCATCGCATAACTGTCATATATGGTGCTGTATCTGTAGAGGTCCACAACAACACCGGCGGGGATGGTGAATCCATCGTACCGGTGGATGAGGTAGAAGGTGTTGCTGGCAGCCTCAAGCACCAAAATTTTCCCTTTGGAGGGCCAGACAAATCCCGCTCCGGTTATCTGGTCGTGATCCGTCACCAGGTCGTATACGGACTGGTCAAACTCGGACCACTTGCCGCTGGCGCCGTTCAGACCGACCGCCATTCTGGCGGTGCTGGAAGTCCCCTCCTGGGATGTCTGAATCGGCTCCGCCTGCGGATTTTCCGCCGCCGCCAGCCCTGTGTGCGGGTTGGGCTGCTCCAGGGAGGCCGCGCCTACGGTCCCGCACATCGGACCGATGCACAATGCGGCGGCCAGCAACAGGGAAAGAAGTTTATTGCGCTGTTTCATTTGGTTTTCTCCTTTCATCATATAGGCTCTATGGATTTCCAATCCACCCAGCCGGCACCCGCCGGAATCACGATGCCACGGTGCCGCGCCCCATTTGATCGCCTGGCTGCAGGACAAGCTTCCTTATATCAAATGATACGAAGAAAATGCACTGGTGTCAATGGGAACGCGCAACCTGCGCGCATATTTTAAGCTGGAAAGAAAGCCTGTCCTGCTTTGAGAAACACAGAACGCTGTCCGGAAAGGCGGCGTTCCCTTATATATAACCTTATGGCTGCATTCAGTCGTAACCATAATTTGGAATACCCATAAAGATTTTCTCGGGCGGAATGACCGAGGTGGCGAACCGGACGACCTGCTCCACCTTGTTGATGGGGGCGACCGCCATAGGTTCGGAAAGGGCGTAGCCCCATTCATAGGTCATCAGCAGCACATAGTCCGCCGCCTCGCCAAGCATTTGGTAATCGTGCGCCTCGTACAGAAGCCCGCGCTGCCCAGCCGAGGTTTTGGGGGCGAGCGCGACCATGACGATCTTGCCGAGCGGCTCCAGCCGCGCGCGCACCTCACGGATGAAAGCGGCATAGCTTTCCGCGTCCTCGGGCGGGATGTACTCAAAATCAATGTCCACGCCGGCATACCCCTGGTTTTCCAGGGTCTGAACAAGGTTTTCGATCAGCGCCGCGCGCGTGGACGGATTTTGCAGCACCAGGTGCGCCCGTTCGCCGGAAAACTGTCCATCCTCGCCGAGCGTGGTCAGAACCAGCAGCGGCTTGACCTGATATTGCCGCGCCATGCGGATCAGCAGGTCGACGTTCTGCGGGAGGATGCGGCCGGTACGGTCAAAGCCGTAGGAAAAAACGGATAAGTACGTCAGATAGGGCAGGGTCTTGCGCAGTACGCGCGGGTCGATATTCGGATACGCATATCCATTGACCGCAAAAGCGCCGAGCTTGGGCGTCGGATAGGAAAGCACGAGCATCTGGCCGGGATAGATGCGGTCCGTGCCGCCGAGCTGCGGGTTGTTCTGCCAGAGGGACAGAACGGTCGTGCCGTGCTGCGCCGCAATATTGCCGAGCGTATCCCCGCGCTTGACCAGATAGGTTTCGGCGGGCTGCGGCACCACGATCGTCTGTCCGGGCGTCAGCCGCGCGGGTTCGCGCAGCTCGTTCTGCTGGATGAGGAACGGGAGCGGCACGCCGTGCATCTGCGCGATGCGGTAAAGCGAATCGCCGGGCTGTACGACATGAATTACCATAGAAAAACCACCTTTCCCTGCAATCTATGCTGGAATGGGGGAGATTGCCAATGGCCGTGCGCGGCGCATGCACAGCCGCCGTTTGGCAAGCACATCGGCACGCGCAAGGGAGAGAGTGTTTTTTAAGAATTTAGTGGAAATAATGACGAAAAATGATAGAATAGGATGTAATAAAAATCGACATTTTTGACAATCTGACATTCTTAATTTTACGGGAGGGTGCTGTTATGCGGACAAAAATTATCACAGGTTTAGTAATTTTGGCTTTGATCTTTTCCGGACATTGGCTATTGCGGCCTGTCGAATATCAGGTTCCTTCTGGATATGATTACTTGGGTATCTCTGTCTCTGGTGTGCCGGCATTTAAAATCAGCGATCCTGATACAGTAGAATCCCTGGTCGAAACGATCAACTCAACTACCTTCAGGAAAAAATATGGAGTATCAGAGAGGCTCCGGACAACTTGGACGCGGTAATACAAATCAGAAGTCACAGTACCGATACAGCAGGGGCCGATGTGCTGCTCCTGCCGTCAAGATATGGAGGAAAAACAAAATTTATCATATGGACTGGGACCGATCATTTAATAGCCGTTGATACGGAACGCTTAGAAGCTTGTATGGATTCCCTGATAGGCAATCTGATAGACATAACGCAATAAGCACCGGTTCTGCAAAGCGCTACACTAAATAAAAGTATTAAACGGCTGAGACAAAAGCAGTTGACAAAGGGAAAAAGGGGGTGTATTATAGTGATATCAAATTAATATCATTGTGAGGGATAGAGCATGAATGAAAAGAATGTTTTTTACGAGGAAAAAACGCTGCGCGCGCCCAATGGACTGGGGATTTTGCTGCTGGACATCCTGCTATGCATCGCAGCGGTCGCGCTGATCGTACTGGGCGCGGTCAAGCTGGATGAAATGGGCGGCATGGCGGCTGCTATGCTGGCTGTGGGCATCGTATACCTGGCGGTGCCGAGTTGGCTGCTGGCGTGCGGCATCAAGGTGCTGCGGCCGAACGAGGCGCTCGTACTGACGCTGTTCGGCAAGTACATCGGTACGCTCAAGGGCGAGGGCATCTTTTTTGTCAATCCGTTCTGCAGCTCGGTCAATCCGACGGTAGAAAGCGCCAGCGAGAAAGCGCTCGATGATCTTTCCAAGAAAGAAAATACTTCGAGTGGTAAGATTGTCAAGGCGGCGAGCATGAGCAAAAAGCTTTCGCTCAAGACCATGACGCTCAACAATGACAAACAGAAGATCAATGATCTGCTCGGCAACCCGATCGTCATCGGCATCGCGGTCATCTGGCATATTGAGGATACGGCAAAGGCGGTGTTCGCGGTGGATAACTACCAGGAGTTCCTATCCATCCAGTCGGACGCGGCGCTGCGCAATACG
Source organism: Agathobaculum sp. TL06 (assembly GCF_054658635.1). NCBI lineage: Bacteria > Bacillati > Bacillota > Clostridia > Eubacteriales > Butyricicoccaceae > Agathobaculum > Agathobaculum sp. TL06. Next base: position 23,615 of record NZ_BAAGGY010000013.1, on the reverse strand, counting down.
GTGCGTCTGTATCCCTACGACGTATCCGAGGGAGGGGACGAAAAGAGCCTGCGCGGGTCCGCGCAGGAGATCGCCGCCGTACTGGCGGAGGAGATTCAGGGACGCGTAGCGTGCGCGGGTCTGCGGATCGAAGAGGCGCGCATCACGACGCTGGCCTATGCGCCCGAGATCGCGGCGGCCATGCTGCAGCGCCAGCAGGCGAGCGCGGTTGTGGACGCGCGCAAGATGATTGTCGAGGGCGCGGTCGGCATGGTCGAAATGGCGCTGGAAGAGCTGAGCGCCAAGCAGGTGGTGGATCTGGACGACGAGCGCAAGGCGCAGATGGTTTCCAACCTGATGGTCGTGCTGTGCGCGGGAAAAGACGCGCAGCCGGTTGTCAATTCGGGCTCAATCTATTAAAATAGAAAAAGAAATGCGGTTGGCGCCTCTGCGGAGGGCGGCCAATGGAAGGGGGCGCGGCCATGGCGGACAAGGAAAAAGCAAAAAAGCAGGTGCCGCTGCGGCTGTCCGCCTCGCTGTACGACGAGCTGGCCCGATGGGCGGAGGATGAGTTCCGTTCGGTCAACGGCCAGATTGAGTACCTGCTCACCGAAGCGGTGCGCAAAAGGAAAAAAGCGCGGCCGAAGGATGACGAGTAGCGGACAAAATGGACAGGCTGCCGTGCAGCGGCCTGTCTGTTTTTATAGTAATAAAAAATAAAGAGAAAATGCTTGACAAATTATTATAGAAAGCATATACTGTGTACCAGAACAAGGCAAAACCGCAGAGCAAGAGTAAGTAAGAGCGAGACCGCGCTCCCAGAGAGCCGCCCGTTGGTGCGAGGGCGGCAGCGAAGGCCGTTTCCGAATGGACTTGTGAGGGCAGCCCCAAATCCGGCGCGCCGGAGAGTATGGCTGACGGGCATCCCGCCGTTACCAGGGGAGGGCGCGTGTTGGCGCGCTGCTGAGCGGGCGTTTTTTACGCCAATTTGGGTGGCACCGCAGAAGTTTCGGCTTTTGTCCCATGATGCAGGACGGCATCGTGAGGGCAAAGGCTTTTTTTGTTGCCCCGATGCCCCGATCGTTTTCAAACGGAGGGCGGTAAATATGATAACACCAAACTGTGACGCAATCGTAAAACTGGCGGAGCGGTATGCGACCATTCCGGTCTGCCGTGAAATCTACGCGGATATGGTCACGCCGATTGCATTGCTGCGGCGGCTGCAGGCGCGGTCCAGGCGGTTTTTCCTGCTGGAAAGCGTGGAGGGCGGCGAAAAATGGGCGCGCTACTCCTTCCTCGGCTATGATCCGGTGCTGCGCGCACGGTGTAAAAACGGCGTGGTCACGATCGAGGGCGCGGAAAACCGCACCGTACAGACCGCAAAGCCGCTCGATGTGCTGCGGGAGCTGCTGGGCAAGTACCGCGCGCCCCGCATCGAGGGACTGCCGCCGTTCACCGGCGGGTTCGTGGGCTACTTCGCTTACGCGATGCTGGGCTACGCCGAACCCAAGCTGCGCATCCGGCGCGGCGCGTGGGAGGACTTCGACCTGCTGCTGTTCGACAAGGTGATCGCCTACGACCATCTGCGGCAAAAGCTCGTGCTGATTGTCAACATGCGCACGGACAGCGTGATGGAGAATTACGGCAAAGCCTGCGCCGAGCTGGAAAGCATGGCCGCGCTGGTGAACGACCAGAGCCCGCTCCCGCCGCTGCAGGCCGCGGAAGCGCCCCGCTTCTCCTGCAGCATGACCGAGGAACAGTACGCGGCGGTCGTCCGCAAAACGCGGGAATACATTTATAACGGCGATATTTTCCAGGCAGTGCAGTCGCGGCAGTTCACCAGCCCCTATGCGGGCAGCCTGCTTCCGGCCTACCGTGTGCTGCGCACAACCAACCCCTCGCCCTACATGGTGTTCCTGTCCATCGACGGAGACGAGATCATGTGCTCCTCGCCCGAAACGCTGGTGCGCCTGCAGGACGGGCGGCTGACCACCTTTCCGGTCGCCGGCTCCCGCCCGCGCGGCGCGACGCCGGTCGAGGACAAGGCGCTCGAACGCGAGCTGCTGGCGGACGAAAAGGAGCTTTCCGAGCATAATATGCTGGTCGATTTGGGACGCAACGACCTGGGGCGGGTGTCGCGGATCGGCTCGGTGGAGGTGACCGCCTATCAGATGATCCACCGCTATTCCAAGATCATGCACATCTGCTCGCAGGTCGAGGGCGATCTCGCGGACGGCTGCGACGCGCTCGACGCGATCGAGGCGGTGCTGCCCGCGGGTACGCTGTCCGGCGCGCCCAAAATACGCGCGTGCGAGATCATTGAGGAGCTGGAGCGCGCGCCGCGCGGCGTATACGGCGGCGCGCTCGGCTATCTGGACCTGGCGGGCAATATGGACACCTGCATCGCCATCCGCATGGCGGCGAAGAAGGACGGCATGGTCACCGTGCAGGCGGGCGGCGGCATCGTGGCGGATTCCGTGCCGCATAACGAATATCTGGAAAGCGCGAACAAGGCGCGCGCGGTGATGAACGCGATCGAACGCGCATCGGAGGTGGACGGCTGATGATACTCCTGATCGACAATTACGATTCCTTTTCCTACAACCTGTACCAGCAGGCCGCGGCGATCCGGCCGGATATTCGGGTGGTGCGCAACGACACGGTAACGGCCGGCGCGGTCGAGCAGATGCAGCCCTCGCACATCCTCCTGTCGCCCGGCCCAGGCTATCCGAAGGACGCGGGCGTCTGCGAGGACGTGATCCGGCGCCTGGGCGGCCGCATCCCCATTCTCGGCGTGTGCCTCGGGCATCAGGCGGTCTGCGAGGTGTTCGGCGCGCGCATCGTGCATGCGAAACGGCTGATGCACGGCAAGCAGAGCACGGTCACGCTCGATCCGGACGATCCGCTGTTCCGCGGGCTGGAAAGGCAGGAGACGGTCGCGCGCTACCACTCGCTGGTGGCCGAGCCGGACACCCTGCCGGACTGCCTTGCCGTGACCGCGCGCGATGAGAACGGCGAGATCATGGCCGTGCGGCATAAAACGCGGCCTGTTTACGGGGTGCAGTTCCATCCGGAATCCATCCTGACCCCGCGGGGCGATACGATATTGAAAAATTTCCTATCCATCCATTGAGCTAAGGAGGCAAAGCAAATGATACAGCAGGCGATTCACACAGTAATCAACGGCAGGGATCTGGATTATGACACCGCCCGCGCCACTATGCAGGAGATGATGGACGGCACGGCGACCGACATCGAGATGGCGACGCTGCTCACCGCCCTGCGCATGAAGGGCGAAACCATCACCGAAATCACGGCCTGTGCCGAGGTGATGCGCGAAAAGGGCGCGCATATCGAGCCGCGCGGCGCGGTGATGGACATTGTCGGCACCGGCGGGGACGAGGTCGGCTCGTTCAACATCTCGACTACCGCGTCCTTTGTCGCGGCGGCGGGCGGGGTGCCGATCGCCAAGCACGGCAACCGCTCGGTGTCGTCCAAGTCGGGCGCGGCGGACGTACTCGAAGCGCTGGGCGCGGCGATCGACCTGACCCCAGAGCAGAACGAGCGCGTGCTGACGGAAACCGGCATCTGCTTCCTGTTCGCGCAGGGCTATCACAAGTCGATGAAAAACGTTGCGCCCGTGCGCAAGGGCATGCGCGAACGCACGCTGTTCAACGTGCTGGGGCCGCTGTCCAATCCGGCGCGCGCGACCATGCAATTACTCGGCGTGTACGACGAAAAGCTGGTGCTGCCGATGGCGCAGGTGCTCTCCAACCTCGGCGTGACGCGCGGCATGGTGGTCTGCGGCGGGGGCATGGACGAGGCGAGCCTGCTCGGGGAGAACAAGGTGTGCGAGATTCGCTTCGGCAAGCTGACGCCGTATGCGTTTACGCCGGCCGACCTCGGCCTGCCGTCCTGCACGGTGGCCGACCTGCGCGGCGGCTCGCCGCAGGAGAACGCGCAGATCACGCGCGACGTGCTTTCGGGCAAAGAGCGCGGCGCGAAGCGCGGCGAGATCCTGCTCAACGCGGGCATCGCGCTCTACCTCGGCATCGACGGCATCCAGCTCACGGACGGCATCAAAAGGGCTGCGGAGCTGATCGACAGCGGCGCGGCGTATGCCAAGCTGGAACAGTTTATCCGGACGACACAGGAGGTGTCCGCATGATTCTGGACGAACTTGCCGCCCATGCGCGCGAGCGGGTCGCGGCAGCCAGGGCGCGCGTCCCGCTGGAGGAGATTCGGGCGCGGGCCAAAGCCCTGCCGCGCGGGGACTTCCGCTTTGAAAAGGCGCTCGCGGGCAGAGAAGCCGCGTTCATCTGCGAGATCAAAAAGGCCAGCCCCTCCAAGGGCGTGATCGACCCGCAGTTCGACTACCTTGGCATTGCCGGACAGTACGAGGAGGCGGGCGCGGACTGCATCTCGGTGCTGACCGAGCCGAAATGGTTCCTCGGCTCGGACGAGATCTTCCGCGCGGTGCGGCTGGCGGTCGATGTCCCCCTGCTGCGCAAGGATTTCACGGTGGACGAATACCAGCTCTACGAGGCGAAGGCGTTGGGCGCGGACGCGGTGCTGCTGCTCTGCGCGCTGTTGGATACGGATACGCTGCGGAGGTATCTCGCGGTCTGTGACGCACTCGGCCTGTCCGCGCTGGTGGAGACGCACGACGAAGCGGAGCTGCGTTCCGCGGCCGCGGCGGGCGCGCGGGTGATCGGCGTGAACAACCGCAACCTGAAGGATTTCTCGGTTGATCTGGACAACGCGGCGCGGCTGCGCGCGGGTGTGCCGGCGGGCGCGGTCTTTGTCGCGGAGAGCGGCGTATCCTGCCCGGCGGACGCGGCGGCGCTGCGGCAGGCCGGGGCGGACGCGCTGCTGGTGGGCGAATACCTGATGCGGTCGCTCGACAAGGAGGCGGCGCTGCGCGGCCTGCGGGAGGCGGTGAAATGAAGCTCAAATTCTGCGGCCTGACCCGCATGCAGGATATCCTGGCTGCAAACGCGGCCCGCCCCGACTATGTCGGCTTTGTGTTTGCGGACAGCCGCCGCCGCGTGACCGAGGAACAGGCGGCGCGGCTGCGTGCGCAGCTTGCGCCGGGCATACAGGCCGTGGGCGTGTTTGTCAATGACGAACCGGAGCGCATCGCGGCGCTGGCAAACGCGGGCGTGATCGACCTGGTGCAGCTTCACGGCGGGGAAAGCAGGGCGTATCTCGACCGCCTGCGCGGCATGACAGACGCGCCGGTGCTGTATGCAGTCCGTGTGGGGACGCATGCGGATATTGAACGGGTAAAAGATTATCCGGTGGAATTTTTGTTGCTGGACGCTTCGGTAAAAGGCATCTGCGGTGGGAGCGGGCGCACATTCGACTGGTCGCTGATCGGGGCGGTGGAAAAGCCGTATTTCCTCGCCGGAGGCATAGATGAAAGCAACCTCTCACGCGCCCTGCGCACGGGCGCGTACGCGCTCGACCTGTCGAGCGGGATCGAAACGGACGGCGTCAAGGACGAAACAAAAATGCGCCGCGTGGCGGCGCTGGTAAGGGGAGAACAGCCATGAGTAAAGGACGATTTGGCGTACACGGCGGGCAGTACATGCCGGAAACGCTGATGAACGCGGTCATCGAACTGGAACAGGCCTATGACCATTATAAAAACGACCCCGCCTTTCAGGCGGAGCTGACCGGACTGCTGAACGATTATGCAGGCCGTCCGAGCCGCCTGTATCATGCGGCGCGCATGACGCGCGATCTGGGCGGGGCGAAGATTTACCTCAAGCGCGAGGACCTGAACCACACGGGCGCGCACAAGATCAACAACGTGCTCGGGCAGGTGTTGCTGGCCAAAAGGATGGGCAAGACCCGCGTGATCGCGGAGACCGGCGCGGGGCAGCACGGCGTGGCCACCGCGACCGCCGCCGCGCTGATGGACATGGAGTGCGAGGTGTTCATGGGGCGTGAGGACACCGAGCGGCAGGCGCTCAACGTGTACCGTATGCGGCTGCTGGGCGCGCAGGTGCATCCGGTGGACAGCGGCACGGGTACGCTCAAGGACGCGGTCAGCGAAACCATGCGCGAGTGGACCAGCCGCATCGCGGATACGCATTACGTCCTCGGCTCGTGCATGGGGCCGCACCCGTTCCCGACCATTGTGCGCGACTTCCAGGCGGTGATCTCCAGGGAGATCAGGGCGCAGGTGCTGGAGCGGGAAGGCCGCCTGCCGGACGCGGTGCTGGCGTGCGTGGGCGGCGGCTCGAACGCCATCGGCGCGTTCTACCACTTCATAGAGGATAAGGGCGTGCGGCTGATCGGCTGCGAGGCCGCGGGCCGCGGCGTGGACACGGCCGAGACCGCCGCCACCATCGCCACCGGACGGCTGGGCATTTTCCACGGCATGAAGAGCTATTTCTGCCAGGACGAGTACGGCCAGATCGCGCCGGTATATTCGATTTCTGCCGGACTGGACTACCCGGGCATCGGGCCGGAGCATGCCTACCTGCACGACATCGGCCGCGCGGAATACGTCGCCGTCACGGACGATGAGGCGGTGGAGGCGTTCGAGTACCTGTCCCGCACCGAGGGCATCATACCGGCAATCGAGTCCGCGCACGCGGTCGCGCATGCGATGAAGCTCGCGCCGCAGATGGGCAAGGACCAGATCATTGTCATCAACATTTCCGGCCGCGGCGACAAGGACTGCGCCGCGATCGCACGCTATCGGGGGGAGGATATCCATGAGTAAGGTAAAGCAGGCGTTTGCCCGCGGCAAGGCGTTCATCCCGTTCGTCACCTGCGGCGACCCGTCGCTTGACGTGACCGAACAACTGGTCTATGCGATGGCGGAAGCGGGCGCAGACCTGATCGAGCTTGGCATCCCGTTTTCCGACCCGACCGCGGAGGGGCCGGTCATTCAGGCCGCGAACGAGCGCGCGCTCGCGGGCGGCGTGACTACGGATAAGATTTTCGACATGGTGCGCCGCCTGCGCGCCAGAACCGACGTGCCTATGGTGTTCATGACCTATGCCAACGTGGTGTTCTCCTATGGGGCGGAAAAATTTATCCGCACCGCGGCGGAGGCCGGCATGGACGGGCTGATTCTGCCCGACCTGCCGTATGAGGAAAAGGGTGAATTCGATCCGCTGTGCCGGCAGTACGGGTTTGACCTGATCTCGCTCATCGCGCCGACCTCGCACGAGCGTGTCCGTGCGATTGCGCGCGCGGCCGAGGGCTTTGTGTACTGCGTGTCCTCGCTCGGCGTGACCGGCGTGCGCTCGCATATTACGACCGACGTGGGCGCGATGGTGCGGCTGGTGCGGGAGGAGCGCGATATCCCGTGCGCGGTCGGCTTCGGCATTTCCACGCCCGCGCAGGCGGCGGAAATGGCGGCGCAGTCGGACGGCGCGATCGTCGGCTCGGCGATCGTTAAGCTGTGCGCCCAGTACGGCGCGGACTGCGTGCCGCCGGTCACGGCCTATGTGCGCGAGATGGCACAGGCGGTACATGCGCTGTAAAAATACAAAAAAGTGGAGAAAACGCCTGTTTCCTCCACTTTTTTTGCAAATAATGACCGGCCGGTCAGCCGTTGCCCGTGGGGATGAACGGGCGGATTGCCATGGCGACGCCGGAAATCGGCATGGTCTGCAGCCAGATTTTGCCCGGGCCGGTCAGGGTGGTGTTGAACAGCCCTTCGCCGCCGAGCAGCTTGTTTTTCAGGCCGGGAACCTGCTGGATATCGATGGACACGCTCGGCTCAAAGCCCGCGACGTTGCCGGTGTCAACCACCATTTTCTGCCCCGCAGCCAGATCGTATTCGACCAGTTCGCCGTCAATCTCGACAAAGGCGGTGCCGGAACCGGACAGGCGCTGCATAATGAAGCCCTCGCCGCCGAAAAAGCCCGCGCCCAGCTTTTTATTGAAATGGATGGAAAGCTCGACTCCCGCTTCCGAGGCGAGGAATGCGTTTTTCTGCACGATCATTTCGCGGCCGGGGGCGATGTTGAGCGGCAGGACTTTGCCGGGGAAGCTGGAGCCGAAAGCGATCATGCCCGCACCGTTCGCGGTATAGATGTTCTGGAACATGCTTTCGCCGGAAAAGGCTTTGGAAAACATTTTCCCAAGGCCGCCGCCGCGCGTTTCCATCTGCATATTGGGGCTCATCCAGACCATAGAACCCTTTTCCGTAATCATCTGCTCCCCGTCGGCCAACTGGCAGACCACGACTGGAAATACGCCGCCCTTGATTTCATAATTCATACGGTATCCTCCTTTTACAGTGCTGAGGTGAATAAAACTTCCGTTTTTATAGTATCGCGGAAACGGGATGCTGTCAAGCAAATGGAACAAGGCTTGTATCCGCTTCGTCCAATATGGTATAATCATAACAGAATAAAAGGAATGTTGATTTGCCAGGGCGGGCTTGCGCGGCCCTTGTGCCGGAAGGCCGCTGCCGTGGCGCTGTGATGCAAAAGGAAGGAGGCGTTTTGGATGAAAAAACGTACTTTGATTGTTATTGTGGTCCTGATAGTGGTCGCGTTGATCGCGGCGGCCTGCGTATATGGCTATGTGTCGGGCCGGCAGCAGGCGCAGGAAGAGCCGCCCGTCAGCGAACCGGAAAAGCCAACGGAGCCGGAAGGGCCGGATACGCCGGACAAGCCGGACGAGGAGCCGGTGCAGCCGGACAACCCTAACCCTTCGGGCGGGGAGTCGGTGATCGTGTATGTGCCGGATGAGCAGGGCGAAACCCTGACGCCGGTCGGCGCGGACGCGAAGGACGACTCGGATCAGGCATTGGTGGACGCGCTGATCGCGGCCAATTCCCTGCCGGCTGGAGTCGAGGTCCAGTCGGCGGCCGTGGAGGACGGCGTGCTCAAGCTGGACATGAACGCCGCCTATGGCGAGGCGGTCCGCGCATCCGGCACCACGGGAGAGAGCATGCTGATCTATTCGCTGGTCAATACGTTCGCGCAGGCGCGCGGCGTGGAACAGGTTTTGATCACAGTGGACGGCGCGCCGCTCGAAACCGGACACGATATCTATGACTATCCGTTGACGGCAAACAGCAATCCGTAAAGGCATGACCGGCCCCTGCGAAAGCGCAGGGGCCGGTTTTTGCGCCATATGCAGGAAACGACAGGGCATGATTCATATTGACGAAAAGCACAGGCGGTAAGCCGCCGGACGCATCCAAGGCGTCCGGCGGCTTTTTTCTTTGCGGGGTTATAAATTTTTATTGTAGCAATCCTGACAAAGCGCCGCGGGGAAATTTGTGATTATTGTCGGGAGTGGGTTCAATCTTTATTCAGATGGACCTAAAAAGTTGGAAACTGTCCCTCTGAAACATGGAAAGTTTATGCGATTTGCTTAAAATGAAACGTACAAAAAGAAAAAATATATGCAATAGTACGATGGAAGGCGGAGGAGGACAGGACATGGAACGATGTTACAATTTGCAGACCTGCGCGGCGAATTCATCATTGGAGCAGGATATCAGGCTTTGCGCGGCCGCGGGCTTTTCCTCGGTGGAAATCGATTTTCAAAAGGCGAGAGACTACCTGCAGGAGCACACGCTGCAGGATCTCAGCCGGCTGATGCAAGCGCACCGGATGCGGTGCGCCTCGATAAATGCAATATTTTCCATAAACTTTTGCACAGAGCAGCAGTGGGAGGACGTATGCGCCCAGTTGGACTTCGCCTGCGATCTGGGAGAAGCGACCAGCGCGGATCGGGTGATCGTCCTTTCCAACGAGCGGGCCGATCTGCCGGCGGGCGTCACCGACGAAGCGATCTTCACGGACACGCTGCAGGCGCTGCACCGCCTGGCGGACAGGGGCAAGGCGAGAGGGATGAAGATCGCCTTCGAGCCGGTCGGCACCATGGCGATCGGGGATATCGGCACCGCCTGGCGGCTGGTGCAGGCGGCGGACCGGCCGGAGGTCGGGCTGGTGATCGACGACTTCAACCTGTACCTGTGGGATGTGGGCGCGGACTTTGATGTGATCCGCGGCATCGCGCCGGAGAAGGTGTTCATGGTGCATCTCAACGATGCGGAAAAGATTCCGTTTGCGCGGCTTGACCAGAACCACCGCTGCATGCCGGGAGACGGGCGGATCGATGTGCGGCGGTACATGGAATGCGTCCGCGCCTGCGGCTATGACGGTCCGGTGTCGGTCGAGGTGCTCAATTCGGAGATCTGGGCGAAAGGACCGGAGACGGTTATCCCCGAGGCCTACGAGAAAATGGGGGAATTCGTCGATTGATGTGTGATTGATGCGCGGCCGTTGCTGCAGGACAGCCGCGGATTGAGGAATGATGCATGCGTTAGGAGGGGGAGACGGAATCAAGCATAAGCGGAAAAGAGGATAAAAACAATGATATGGAATAGGAGAACGGTATGACGAATTTACAAAATGAAAGCAAACGCTTCTATGTCAAAATTGGTACCGGAGAAAAGCTCGCCTATGGCTTCTGGGGCTTTGGCAGCGACCTGGTATTCCAGACGATCACGATTTACTTAACGTTTTTCTACACGGATATCTTTGGCATCACGCCCGCCCAGGTAACCGCACTGTTCCTGGCCGCGCGTGTCTGGGACGCGATCAACGACCCGCTGATGGGCGCGATCGTGGAAAAATGCCATTTCAAGCATGGCAAATACATCCCCTGGTTTGTGGGGCTGTGTATCCCGTACGGCATTTCGACGGTGCTGGTATTCACCACGCCGGAAAGCATCAGCAAGGTTGCGTACGCGTGGTTTACCTATATCCTGTTTGGTATGCTGTTTACCGGCATCATCATTCCGGTGACCTCGCTGTCCTCTTCCATGACGCAGGACCCGATCGAGCGCGCCAAGCTCAATTCGTTCCGTATGTTCTGCTCGGGCATTGGCGGCGTGGCCTGCTCCATCCTGGTGCCAAAGCTGTCCGAATCGCTGGGTACCACGCCGCAGAACGGCTACCAGCGCGCCATGCTGATCCTCTCGGTCGTAATGGTGATCTCGTTCCTCGTGGCTGGCAAGGTGTGCAAGGAGCGCGTGCCGGAATCCGCGATGGACAAGGAGGAGCCGTTCCGCTGGCGGGATATCGGCACGCAGTTTGCAAAGAACAAGCCGCTGCTCATCCTGTTTGTCATGTATCTGGCGGCCTACACCTACAACATCCTGGTTTCCTCGGTCGGCACCTACTTCCTGCAGTACAACGTGGTGCAGTATAACATCTCCACCTCGATGGATATGGGTACCTGGAACCTGCTGCAAACGCTTCCGTCCATTATCCCGATGCTGTTCGTACCGGCGATTGCGCGGCGCGTGGGCAAAAAGATGACCGTAATTTACGGCTGCGCGATCTCCACGATCGGCATGCTGCTGTTCTTTGTCATGCCGAACACAATGATGATCGGCTTCTGCATCGGCAAGGCGCTCGGCTCGTTCGGCTACGGCATGACGCTGGCAACGATCTGGTCCACCCTGCCGGACTGCGTGGAATACGGCGAATATGTCACCGGACGCCGCTGCGGCGGTTTGATCTTCTCGCTCGCATCGTTCTCGATCAAGATTTCCATGACGATCGCGGGCATCCTGCCGACCATTCTGTTCAGCTTCACCGGCTATGTGGCGAACGCGGTGCAGAACGAGGCGACGCTGACCGTTATCAAGGCGCTGAACTCTCTGGTGCCGGCGGTCATCCTGATTATTGGCATTCTGGTTTATACGCGGTACTCGCTGACCGAAAAGCGGTTTGACGAGATCGTGGAGGAGCTGACCCGCCGCCGCATGGCTGCCAAGCAGGCGGAGGACTGAGCGGCAACATAACAACGCAACAAGAATAAGGAGGCTAAACGCAATGAAAGTGGTATGCGGTATTAAGGTCGGTAATATGAAGGATCCGGACGAGGCGAAGCGGGGCAGGGTCGGCATTGTCGACTTTCCGGTAAAGCCGGTCGGGCCGGAGGAAGTGAAGATCAAGGTTGCGTATTGCTCGATCTGCGGCTCGGACCCGCATATCGTGGGCGGCGCGTTTGGCCTGGAGCCGCCGTTCGGCCTGGGGCATGAGATGTCGGGCGTGATCGTCGAGCTGGGCGAGCGCGCCGGCGATACCGGCCTCAAGGTGGGCGACCATGTGGGCGGCAATTTCCTGCATTACTGCGGAAGCTGCTATTACTGCAAGACCGGCAATCCGGAATACTGTGAGAACGCGGGCAATGAGCCGTGTATGGCGGAGTATGTCGTCTGGCACAAATCCCAGGTGGTCAAGCTGCCCAAGGGCGTCAGCCTGCTGCAGGGCTGCATGATGGAGCCGCTTTCCATCGGCGTGCGCATCATGGATAAGTCCAACCTGCAGACCGGCGGCCGCGTGCTGGTTTCGGGCGGCGGTCCGATCGGCCTGATCACCTGCCAGCTGTTCAAAAAGCGCGGCGCGGCCTGCCTGACCCTGTCCGAGCCGAACCAGGAGCGCTGCGCGATCGCCAGGAGCATCGGCGTGGATTACACGGTCGACCCCACGAAGGAGGACCTGTTTGCGCGTGGCATGGAGATCACCGAGGGGCATGGCTATGACGTGATCGTCGAGGTTTCCGGCGTGCCGGGCGCGGCGCAGTCCGTGCTGCCGCTTGCGGCAAAGTGCGGCACCGTGCTGTTTTCCGCGATGTTTCCGAATTCGTACGACCTGCCGTTCAACCTGTATGAGTACTGCTACAACCGGCAGATCACGGTCAGCGGCACCTACTGCACGCATTTCAACTTTGAGCGCACGGCGCTGATGCTGCCGGATATGGACTTCAGCGCGTTCACAAAGCCGGAACAGATCTTTGATATCGATGACTGCGAGCAGGCGTTTGCGGCGCACCTGAGCGGTAAATATCCGAAAATCGTCATCCGCTGCAACCAGTTTGACGGAGAATAACAAGGAGGAGCTTGAAGATGAGCGAGAAAAAGCTGTTGACGATTCCGGAGCTGGAGGACAAGTGCGTCGATATCCGGAGCGATCTGCTGAATTTTATTTACCGCATCGGCATGGGCCATCTGGGCGGCGAGCTGTCCATTGTGGAGATGGCGGTCGCGCTGTATTACAAATACCTGAACTTTGACGTCATGGACCCGCACAAGGAGGGCCGCGACCGCTTCATCCTCTCCAAGGGCCATTGCTCGGAGACGCTGTACACCATCTTCTCCGATTTGGGCGCGTACACGCAGGACTACATGGTCGAACACTTTGAAAACCTTGACCAGTACAAGTTCGGCATGCACTCCAACCGCAAGAAATGCCCGCAGATCGAGGTTTCGGCCGGCTCGCTCGGACACGGCCTGCCGATCGCGGTCGGCTACGCGCTCGGCGCGCGCTATCGCAAGGAGAACTACCGCGTGCTCGTCATGATCGGCGACGGCGAGTTCGACGAGGGTACCAACTGGGAGGCCCTGATGGCGGGCGGCCACTACCAGCTCAACAACCTGACCTGCATCCTGGACAAAAACGGCCTGCAGATGACGGGTACGACCGAGCATGTCATGAACATCGATCCGGTGGCGGACAAGGTGCGCGCGTTCGGCTGGGACGTCATCGAAATTGAGGACGGCAACGACATGGCGCAGGTCTGCGCGGCGCTCGACCGCCTGCCGGAGCGCGACTATGCAAAGCGCGCCAAGCCGACGTTCATTATCTCCAACACGGTCAAGGGCAAGGGCGTTTCCTTCATGGAAGGCAACCACAAGTGGCACGGCGGCGGCATCGGTGAAGAGGATCTCAAGACCGCGCTCGCGGACGTTGCAAAAATGAGAAAGGCGTGATGAACGATGGCAGCGAAAACGACTTACGATTTTGATATGATGCTCTCCAACGCCCGCGAGGCGTACGGCGAGGAGCTTTACAAAATGGCCTGCGAGGGCAAGGATTTTGTGTTCACCTTCAGTGACAATGTGGCGCCCTCCTCCTCGGCGGGCAAGCTGCTCAAGGAGTTTCCGGAGCGGTGCTTCAACTTCGGCATCGCCGAGCCCGACCAGGTCGGCGCGTCGGCAGGTCTGGCGCTGTCCGGCTGCACGGTGTTCTCCCAGGTGTTCGGTCCGTTCCTGCCCCTGCGCGCGGCCGATCAGATTCACACTGACATCGCGTATAACGACGTGAAGGTCCGCCTCATCGGCACCCATTCGGGCGTGACCGCGGGCGGCGGCCCGACCCATAACGATATCGCAGACCTGGCGCTTTACCGCGCCATCCCCAACCTGACGGTTGTCGTTCCCGCCGATGCGGCGCAGTGCTGCAAGTTTATCCGTGCGTCGATGGATTACGAAGGCCCCATGATTATCCGCATCGACCGCGCGGGCTCGCCCAACGTCTACGCCGAGGATTATGAGCTGACCATCGGCAAGGCGATCGAGACGCTCGAGGGTACGGACGCCTACATCATCTCGTGCGGCTCCAACCTGTACGAGTGCCTGATGGCGGCCAAGATGATGAAAGAAAAGCATGGTTCGAGCATCGGCATCCTGGATATGCACACCATCAAGCCGCTCGACGCAGACGCCATCCTGCGCGTGGCGCAGAAGACCGGCAACATCGTAACCGTTGAGGACCACTCGATCAACGGCGGACTGGGCGGCGCGGTCGCGGAAGTCCTGTGCGAAGCCAGCTACAAGGGCAACTTCCGCCGTGTCGGCATGCCGGACGAGTTCGCTGTGCTGGGCTCGACGGACGATATCTACCATTATTACGGCATGGACCGCGACGGCATCACGGCAAAGCTGGAAGAGATGCTGGGCCTGTGACCGGACGACTGTTTGAGAGGGAAAGCGAGGGAATACTGAAATGATGACACAAGTCATGGGCTGCTGCGGAAAGTATGTGCAGGGCTACGGCGTGCTTCACGACCTGAACAAATATGTGGACTGGATGGGCTCGAAATTTCTGGTCGTCGCCAGCAAAAACCGGATGCGCGACCTGAAGGACACCATCTCCGCCGCGCTCGCGGGAAAAGAAGTCTCCTTTTATGAGTTTTCCGGCGAATGCAGCTGGCCCAATATCCAGAAGCTGATGGACGCGGCGCAGTCGTTCGGCGCACAGACGCTGATCGGCATTGGCGGCGGCAAGGTGGTGGATTCGGTCAAGGCGGCGGCGTTTAAGGGCGGGCTGCTCAACGAGGTCATCATCCCGACAATCGCGGCGACCGACGCTTATACCAGCGCGGCGTCCTGCATTTACGACGAACAGACGCACATGATGACCGAGGCGATCAACTCCCCCAAAAACCCCGACCTTGTGCTGGTGGACACCGAAATTCTGCTGAAAGCGCCGGTGCGCCAGTTCGTCTCCGGTATGGGCGACGCGCTTTCCACCTATGTCGGCGGTCTGGTGTGCCAGAACAATTATTTCAATAACCACCACGGCGGCGTGGGTACGCACAGCGCGCTGGCGATCGCCAAGCTGTCCTATGACATGCTGTTCCGGTACGGCCGGCAGGCCAAGCTGGCCGCGGAAAAAAGGGCGCTGAGCGACGCATATAATGCTATAATAGAAGTGAATATACTGATGAGCGGCATGGGGTTTGAAAACAACGGCTCCTCCTCGGACCACAGCTTCTATTTCGGCACCCTGGCGCTGCCGGACCGAGAGGAATATGTGTACCACGGCGAGGGCGTGGCGTTCTCCACCTGCTGCCAGCTCGTGATGCAGGGCGCATCCAATGAACAGCTCGACGAGGTTTACCGTTTCTGTCGGGATGTGGGCCTGCCCATCACCTTTGACGATATGCATTTGAGCGACCTGACGGACGAAGAGTACGACATCATGACAAAAGCGGCGCTGGAGCAGGGCTTCATACACAACCAGCCGTTTGAGGTCACTTATGAAAAGGTGCTTGGGGCTTATAAGGCGGCGGATGCGATAGGCCATCTGTACCATGAGGGAGGCTCTCTGCTGTAAATATGAACGACCGGCAATATATGAAGAACATCGCGGAGCTTGCGTTTTCCGGATATAAATTTGTAGTATACTATGCGGAAATGCTCGACCGCTGGATTGCCGAATTCCCGCATAACCACCCCATGTATGAGATCTATTATGTACTGGAGGGGAATGTCAGGATCAATATTGCCGGTACGGTGCAGGAATTGCGGGAGGGGCAGGCGTGCGTCCTCTCCAAGGATATCAAGCACCATCTGTATTACGATCCGGACGTACCCAAACGGTACTTTGCGCTGATTTTTGACATTGTCCCCTGCGAGCGGCTTGCCATGAACGGGCCGGACGGACCCGCCGAGCTTGCGGATATCCGGCAGGCGCTGCTTCCGGTTGATAAAACAGGCTTTCAGATACTCAACGCGCATGCGGACGCACGGCAGAACGTCGAACGCATCCTTGCGGAAATCAGGGAGCGACGGCTCGGCTGGAATACGCAGGCAGTCATGCTGTGCTATCAGTTTTTCATTTTGACGCTGCGGCAGATCATGAGAGCGCCGGTCAGGGACGTGCATTTCTCCGGTCATGAAAACCTGGCGATGCAGGTGTCCATGTATATCCATGCGCATTATCCGGAAAATATTTCGGTGGAAAGCGTGGCTGAAGCCCTCAACGTATCGCCGCGTCACATCAATCGGGCCTATAAAGCGATGTTCTCCACAACGTTTATGAAAAACACCAACCTGCTCCGCATTGCATACGCGAAAAATTACCTGTGTACGACCGATTTGTCCATCGAGGAGATTGCGGAAAAGATCGGCTTCACCTCGTCGCGGGCGCTGTACAAGCTGTTTCAGCAATACGAGGGGCTTTCCCTGTCGCAGTATCGGGAGCGGCATAAAAACGACAACTGAATACACCATATAGAAAGCCGCAGGCTCCGTGAGAGAGCCTGCGGCTTTCGTATTCTGCTGCATGGGGCGCGCGGCGTCAGCGCTTTTCGCGCATGGACAGCACCCTTTGACGGATTGCTGCCGCTGCGGCGCGCGGGTCGTCCGCTTTCATAACGGCGGACACGACCGCCACACCCGCGATCGGGCTGTCCGCGAGAACGTTCAGATTATCCGCCTGCAGGCCGCCGATGGCGACCACCGGAATGGGAACGGCGCGGCAGATCTCGTTCAGTGTGGAAACCGGCGTCAGCTTGGTGGCAACGTGGGTCGTGGTGGGATAGATCGCGCCTGTGCCGAGGTAGTCCGCACCGTCCGCATAAGCGGCCTTGGCGGCTTCGACGGATTTCGCGGTCGCGCCGACGATCCGGTCCGGCCCCAGCAGGCTGCGGCAAATCGCAACCGGCAGGTCGCTCGCCCCGACATGCACGCCCGCCGCGCCGCAGGCGAGGGCGACGTCCACCCGATCGTCAATGATGAGCGGCACCTGGAAGCGGTCGGTGACTTCCTTGACCCGCAGCGCGAGCGCAAGATAATCGCGGCCGCCGGCGTCCTTTTCGCGAAGCTGAATGAGCGTCGCGCCGCCGGCGCAGGCCTCGCTGACCGCGCGCAGCAGGCTGTCCTCCGTGTGGTAGCTGCTATCTGTAATAACGTAGAGCGTGGGATCGAATTGCATGTTGATTCCTCGATTCATATTGATAGATTGAGCAGGCCACAGCCCGATTCGAGCGCGCCGAGTCCGGCGCCATCCGGCGCGAACGCAGCGCTGTAGCCAATGAAGCGGTTCGGCGCGTATTGACCGGCGCCGAGTACGGTCATATGGTTTTCAATCGCGCGGGCGCGCAGGAGGGTGCGCCAGTGCAGCAGCTTGTTCGGCCCCACGACCCAGCCGGCGGGGACGAACAGCACTTCCGCGCCCGCAGCCCGTTGCGCGGCGGCCAGCGCGGGAAAGCGAAGCTCGAAGCAGGTGATGATGCCAAGGCGTCCGGCGGGGGTATCGACCGTCGGAAAAGCGCAGCCGCCCGCCCGGCATTCATCGGATTCGCGGCAGCCGAACGCATCATACAGCATTTGCTTGCGGTGGCAGCCGCGCAGCGCGCCGCAGTCGTCCAGCACAACGACGGTGTTGTACGGCAGGCCCTCCGTGCGCTCATATATGCCCGCGGCAAGCCACAGACCATGCCGCCGCGCCAGCTCGGCCAGGGCGGTCACGAACGGGCCGTCCAGCGGCTCTGCGGCCTGGATATTCAGCGACCGCCTGTTCGTTTTTGCGTAAAACATGCTGTATTCCGGCAAAAACAGCATGGATGCGCCGGCATTCGCGCTTTCCTGCGCAAACGATTGAATGATGCGCAGGTTGTGCCGCTTGTCCGTTCCGGCGCCGAACTGCGCAAGGGAAACGGTTATGCCTCGCGCCAGCCCTTGCATACGTCCACCCATGCCTTGTAGCCGGAGAACTGCTCCAGCTCTGGAATGGTCAGCTCGATGGCAGAGTTCGCGGAGCCGCAGGCGGGGAATACCGTTTCGAACCGGTGGAGCGATTCATCCAGAAAAACGGTCACGCCGGAGTTGATGCCGAACGGGCAGACCCCGCCGACCGCGTGGCCGATTTCCGGCTCGACCTCCTCAAAGGCGAGCATTTTCGCCTTGCAGCCGAAGCGGGCCTTGTATTTGGGGTTGTCCACCTTGGCGTCGCCTGCGGCGACAATCAGGATTACGCCGTCGTTCGTGCGGAACGACAGCGTTTTGGCAATGCGGGCCGGCTCGCAGCCGACAGCCTGCGCCGCCAGCTCGACGGTGGCGGAGGAGGTGTCGAATTCCATCACGCGCTGCGCCGCGCCGAAGCGGGACAAATGTTTTTTTGCTTTTTCAATAGACATCAGGTAGTTCCTCCACTCTGTTCCGGTATGGTATCAATCAGGCGTTCGCACAGGCGGCGCAGATAGACCGCGGTTTCGCTCAGCGTCAGGCAAAGCGCGAGGCGCTCGTCCGGATCGTGCGGGTCGGCGGGCAGATGCTCGCGCAGCAGGGGCGGGACAAGCGCGCGGATGCGCTCCTTGTTCTGGAGCAGCCGCGTATAACCGGCCTCAAAATCCACGCCGTCCCGTCCGGTCAGGGCCTTCACGTCGCTGAGTTTGAGCGTCTGCTTGAGATGGTAGACGCAGAGCAGCTGCATGATTTGCTGGCGGGTGTATTTTTTGCCGCGCACGGGCGCCAACAGGCCCTCCTTGACATAGTTGTGGACCATGGTTTTGGTCAGCAGCTTGTCGGATGGGTCGCGCTTTTCCGCCGAAAGCGTCTCGTCGAACAGCGACAGCACCTGGTCCATATACAGATCGAGCCGCGGCACATCGGCAGGCTGGATATCCTGATCGGAAAAAACCGCGTCGATCAGCGCATCAAGCTCGGACATGCGTTCACCTCATTCCTTTCCTTATATTATAGTCCTTTCCCGCGGCCGGCGCAAGGGTGTGGGCCATCCGTCCGGCGGCTCACTTTTGGAAAATATCGAGCGCATGGCTGGTGACGCCAGCCAGGTCCGGCCGTTCGCAGGTGGCAAAGTGGTATTTCAGATACAGCGCGAAGGCAGCTTCGTCCATTTGGTCGACCGCCTCGCGCATGAACAGGGCGCAGCCATCCGACGCGACATAATGCAGGCGGGTCACGGGGAAATCCGCCATCAGTTCGTCGATATCCTCCTTGCGGACAAGCTCGAACAGGTCCTTTGGCTGCGAGGCAGCGGCAAAGGTTTCCGCATCGAGCAGCCCGTCGCGGATATACGCGCGCACATCGATATTGCCCCGGTGGAAGCCTTCGTCCAGCAGGCAGCCGTCAGAGATGACATAAGCGGCGAAAACAATGCCGCCCGGCTTTGTTACGCGGAGCGCCTCCCGCAGCGCCTGCTGCTTGTCCTGCTTGGTGTAGAGGTGGTACAGCGGCCCGAGCAAAAGCGTGATATCGTATGCGCCATCCGGAAAGGCGGACAGGTCCAGCGCGTTGCCCTGAACGACGCGTACCTTTTCCTGGGGCTGGGTGCGCGCGCGGAACACCTCGATGTTGTGTTCGACCAGCTCCACCGCGTCCACGGTGTAGCCCTGCTGCGCGAGCGCGTGGGAGTAACGGCCGGTTCCCGCGCCGATTTCAAGCACGCGGCTGCCGGGGGACAGGTATTTCCCGATGTAGTGCATGGTGGTCAGAAACTCGACCGTTCCGTGCGGGAGACGCAGCCGGCTGTCCTCGTCATAGTGGTTGTAGAAATCGATCAGATAATGGTTGTCCATGAGCGGAAGCCTCCTTTTAGGGGAAATCGATGCGCCTGCCGCCGGACGGCCTGCGGCGTATTTCTGTGATTATACCACAGACCCGAACCGGCCGCAAGACGGCCGGCAGGTGGACAGCGGCGCAAAAATATGCTATACTTGAACAATAAACCATGGGGGATTGCGATAAAAGGGGGCAAACCAGTGCGATGAAACGGTTTTTGAGAAATGGGCTTTTGGCGGCCTGCCTTGCGGTGATGCTTTCCGCTTTCGGGACCTGCGGCGCGGCCGGCACGAAACTGCCGGTGCTGATGTATCACGATTTGACGACCGACCCGTCCAAAACCAACAGCATGACGGTCACGGACGAACGGTTTCGGCTGGATATGGAATTTTTACAGCAGTTCGGCTATACGCCGCTGCTGCCGGCGGACTTGATCGAAATTCGGGCAGGGAAAATGCCGATGCCGGACAAGGCGGTAATGGTAACCTTTGACGATGGCTACCGCTCCAACTATGATTATGCCTATCCGGTGCTGCAGAACACCGGCATGAAAGCCGCGATCGCGGTTGTTGCGCACAATATCCGGCAGGAGGGGGACGCTGATTCCGCGCGGCACAATATGACCTGGGATGAGCTGCGGGAGATGGTGGACAGCGGCGCTGTCGAGGTCGGCTCGCATACCTATAACCTGCATAACCCGCAGTATGGCGGGAACAACGCGCCCGATGGCATCAACGGGGTGATGCGCCGCAAGGGAGAATCGCGCAGCGCGTATAACGCGCGGGTGGGCGGCGACCTGTCGAGCAGCGTACAGTTGATCTTGACGCATACCGGCCAGGAAAAGGTCAATTATTTCTCCTACCCGTTCGGCGCGTATGACAGCTGGATGCCGGACCTGCTGGCGCAGGCGGGGATACAGGTCAGCGCGCTGACCAACCCTGGCCTGTCCGAGATTTCCGTTACCCTGCAGGGGCTTTCGCGCTACGGGATCACGATGGACCGGCCGGTGTCCGCGCTGCTGCGGCAGACCGACCAGGCGGTTCCGGCGCTGGCCGCGGTATCGGTCAACGGGGAGCTGGCCAAGCTGCCGGCCTACTGCATCAACGGCAACAATTATGTGCGCGTGCGGGACGTTGCGGTCCTGCTGGGGGGAACGGGCAGCGCGTTCAACGTAGAGTGGAACAGCGGGAAAAACCGTGTGGAGCTGCAGTCGTTTACGCCATACACGCCGCTGGGGACGGAAAACGCGCCCCTGTCCGGCGAGACCCGCACGGTTCAGTCCATCACGGAGCCGACCGTGGCGGACAGCGTACCCAGCATGGTCGCGGCGTATAATGTTGACGGGTATACCTATTATAAGCTGCGCAGCCTGGGCGACCTGTGCGGTTTTGCAGTCGATTGGGACGAGGAATCGCAGACGGTCATTGTAACCGCTTAAAAGGGAAATACACCGCACGGAGGGTGTACCCCTTACAAGGATAACCACCAAAACCGCTTCAGGGCATACAAAACCGCCGCAGGAGCTATGATGATCCTGCGGCGGTTTTGTATTTTCTCGATAGATTTAAACTGACCGCTTATTCCGTCCGAAGCACCGGCTCTGCATCTTCGGATGTTTCCGTCGCTCACCCCGCTTCGTAGGGGGAAGAAAAATCGATCCCAAGGTCGTTCAGCTAGTAGCCGATGCCCTCCTGTGCCTGGGGCATATCATTCCAGTAGATGCCTACGGGTTCCAAGACAGTGGCAGCCTCTGGCAGAGCGGCGGTTAGGTCCCGAATGGTAGAACTGAGGCCGCCGGTTCCATGGGCCACAAAGGAGAACACGGTCTTGCAGGACAGATCGTGTTCCTCCACAAAGGTGAACACCGCATCAGCAGTCCTGTCCAGGCACTGGTCGTAATCGCTGGGGTAGGGCTCTGCGACCCGAATGGAGAACAGATCGCCGCCCACTTTTTGCTGAATGCAGGAGGCCATGACAGCCGCATGGACAGGGATCAGCACACTGGCAGAGGTGGCGGCGTCCACATTCACAGAGGAAGGCTCGTCCACCAAACATGTTATTCGCGCAGAGAAAATAGGCAAATCAGGTTGCCGAGCCTTTCGCTCCGCCCTCCTGCGGCGCAGGGGCAAGGCGGTGGCAGCGGATTGGTGCTGCTTTCCTTAATTTTTTCATGGAGCATTCAATGGAGTGGCTACAACTTTTTAGAAATATTCTTTTCAGGAGATGATTGGAAAGTGAAACCCCAAAAGTATTTACCGCCGTTCGTTATGTGGATCGTTTTTGAGACGATTGCGGTTTCTTTATGGATCGTATATAGTGAAATTTTCTACTTCATTAATTTTTCTTATATTGGCACCGCAATTGCGACTGGGCTTATCCTTTTCGAAAAAAAGAAAAAATGGGCTCGAAATATGGTGCAATTTTCAGTCGGCCTATATATGCTCATATATCTGGGTTTCCTCTGCGGGGAAAATATGCAGATAGAGGGATTTTGGTATTATCTTTTCCTCGGTGCATTTAAGGCTGCTGTTATTCATTTTGCTATTGCAAAAATTTTTGGCCCATTATTGTTTGGACGTGGATGGTGCGGTTATGCCTGTTGGACCGCGATGGTCTTAGATTTGCTTCCATTTAAAGTCCCCGTTGCCCCTCGTAAGCATTGGGGCAGGATCCGTTATTTCGTCTTTGGGGGAGCGTTCCTATTTGTCGGTCTGCTTTTTGTCCTTCGGATTCCGAATAAGGAGGAGGTTATGTGGAAGAGCTTTATCATTGGAAATATTCTCTACTATATTGTTGGCATTTCTTTGGCCTACAAATGTAAAGATAATCGGGCTTTCTGTAAGTATATTTGTCCAGTTACAGTTTTTTTAAAACCGATGAGTTATTTTTCGATTTTTCACATTAAAGTGGATAAAAAGAAATGTATCTCTTGCGGTAAATGCGAAAGAGGATGTCCCATGAATGTTGAAGTTCCAAGTAACTGCCGAAAAAAGCGAAATGCAACAGATTGTATTTTGTGTATGAAATGTGTGGAAGAATGTCCCCGAAATGCTTTGAAGCTATAGTAAGCCTTAGCAGAACTGTCGATGAAGAGATAAATGACACATATCATGTGGGGCGCTCCGGCTTCGCGGAACGGATGCACTGATTTAAAAAATTGAAGTGCTGACCACAGGTGTGAGTCGTCGCACGCCGGATTTTCTGTATGTTGTGATATATACGCTATGGAAAACGTATATTCCCGAGATAGCAATCGAGTCTAGCTGAACTCTACAAGCGATTTAGCGCGGGAATATAGAGACTGGGTAGGGATAGTGATGGGAGTGGATGATAGCGAATTTTCAGCTTTATGACGCAGTTAAAAATGTTTCACCCTGGTTTAATAAAGGAGGTATTTATTGTGCAGTTAAGGAAAATATTGGGTATTCGACAAATCATGTAGATTTGGCTTAAATCATCAGATATGAACAAAAACACGCAAATGTGAGACTGGAAAAAATAAACAGGCGTCAGGAAATGACACCATTATGTGGAACAACGTAAAATG